>CAMNFQ010000013.1 GCA_946537295.1 uncultured Bacillota bacterium | reverse complement strand
TTACTACCTCTTCTTTACATTATACCTTATTGGCAAAAGGACAAAATATGAGATAATCAGGATAGAGGAAAAGCTATGAAAAAAATAATAATTATCCTGATGCTTATACTTTTAAGCGCCTGTTCAGGCAATAAACCAGACAATCCCGATCCTGTTCCTACAGAACCGGTGATCAAACCTGAACCAGTCGAAGTTAAAGAATACATCTATGAACTTGAACCTGATTTTATTGCCTATGAGTTTTCTTTTAAGAACGAAAGACAGACCTATGAGATCACCGATAATCTTACTTTAAAATTTGAAGGTGAAGAAAAAGAGGTTCCATATTGTCAGGATGGCAAATGCCTGGTCTACCCTTCAGTAAAACTTAATGATAAGCCATTAGATATCTTGCAAAGCAGTGATCTCTACATCAACGAACAGTATGGTTCATTGATACTCTACAAGCTCAATGATGATGTCTATCTGCTCAATTTCAACTATGCCGCCCAATTCAACAGCAATAAAGGCATAGTCTTCAACAGTGATGGTACGATCTTAGAAGAATACACTGATCGCGATCTGACCATGAATGAACTGTATCAGAATCAGTTCCTGCTGTCACATACCGATCCTGAAGACCCAAGTAAGACGACCTATGTTGCCTATACGGCCGAAGGAAAAAATATTACATCAGAGAAAATGGACTGGTAAAAAAGATCGCTCAGCGATCTTTTAATTTGTTCCAGTAATATCATCACAGATCCGATCAAGCAGTCTGGCTACACCGAAATCTGAATTACTTTCAATTATATTATTCGCTACTTCCTTTGCTTCATCGCTGCCGTTCGCGACCACATAGGAGTTTTTAAACAGCTTTAACATGCTGACATCATTGCCACTATCTCCGACAACCGCAACTTCATCTTCAGCTATGCCATTAAGCTTACAATATCTTAAGATCATCATGCCTTTATCAGCTTCTTTGGATGTGAGTTCGATGTTGTTCATAAAGCCACCATTTACCACATTGTCATCCGTGAACCTGCGCTTACATTCTTCATACAGATGATCATGATCTTCATCTGTAACAAAGGCAAGTTCCAGCTTAATGATCTTTTCTTTTACGATATCTTTCACATCACACCCAAACTTTATCTTTTTGGCTGCATATACCCGCTTATAGATCAGATCAGCTTTTTCCTCACCGTATCTTTCATTCATATAGTCATATGCCCTCTGAATAAAACTGTCCTTATCGTTAATTGAATAGGACATCGTTGTTCCATGAAATTCAATAAGACCATTGTATTCCCTGGCAAGTTCAGCCATATTAATAATCGTCTGATCATCAAGAAAAAAAGATAATACCGGGTTATCATTCGCATCATAGATAATCCCACCATTGGCACAGTTATATACGACATTATCGATGTTGCTTTTTATCTGTTCACACTCCCAGCCGTTTCTGCCGGTCGCCACCATAAAAATACCACCAAGTTTCTGAAAACGTCTGATTGCACGAATCGTTTCAGATTCCAATTGTGAACCGGGATTGAATAAAGTTCCATCTAAATCAGAAACAAATAATTTGATCATATATCTATCTTAAAAGAAAATGGAATGATTTCAAACATTCCATCTATTTTATATATCGGTGTATATCTTCGTTCTTACCAATGATCATCAGAGTCTGATCTTTATCTAATGGTGTATCCGGATCTGAACCCACTACGATATCATCACCATTCTTGATCGCTACGACATTAAGAGAATACTTTCTTCTGATATCCAGCTGAGTCAGAGATTTACCTACCCATTTATCCGGTACCTTGATCTCAAAAAGACCATGTGATGAATCTAGAGAGATGTAATCCATAATGTAATCACCACTCTGTCTGATAGCAGTCCATTCCGCAATTACTCTTTCCGGATAGACTACTTCATCTGCCCCGTTATTCAGTAAGAATTTCTTATGAACATCTCTTGAAGCTCTGGCGACAACCTTCTTGGCTCCAAGTTCTTTTAGTAAAGCTGTTGTTTCTAATGAAGACTGGAAGTCATCACCTATCGCAACGATACAGACATCAAAGTCCTCGATTCCGATTGATTCCAGGAAATCCTGTCTGGTCGAATCACCGATCGCAACATTATTCAGATAATTCATGGCAGCTTCAACACGATCTTCATTACGATCGACAGCCATGACCTGATGACCGAGCTGTGTCAGTTTCATGGCACAGAACTTGCCAAACCTTCCCAGTCCTATAATAAGTATATTTCTCATATTCTCTCCCTATCCAACGTTAATGTGTTCCAGAGGCAACTTTGATGTTTCCCTGATCCGTGGTAATAATGCATATATAAGTGTCAGACATCCGACTCTTCCAAAAAACATCAGGAAGATCAGAATGAGTCTGGTAGGTGTATGAAACATTGGCGTAATGCCAGTCGTCAGACCGACTGTTCCGATTGCGGAAGCTATCTCATAAAGACAATCGATCAGTGGCAGATTTTCAACATCACAGATAATGATCGCTGAAACGATAAATAAAGTAAAGTAGATCATGAAGATCGCTGAAGCAGCCTTGACTGTTGTATCAGAGATCCTTCTTCTGAAGATGTGGGCATCATCTGTTTGTGTAAAGACCGCAAAACTTGAACTGATCAATACAGCCAGAGTAGTAGTCTTCATACCACCGGCAGTTGAGCCAGGTGAGCCACCGACCATCATCAGCAACATACTGACCAGCTTTGATGAATCTGTCAGCTTGCTTTGATCAGTAGTGTTGAATCCGGCAGTACGATTAGTAACAGACTGAAACAGTGATGCCAGGATTCTTTCTGATAATGGAAGATCCGTATATTCAAACAGAAAGAAAAATAATGCCGGGATAACAATCAGCCACAAAGTGGTAAACAAGATCATCTTGCTTTGAAGTGTATATCTTTTAAGATGAAACTTATGTTTACTGAAATCACTCCAGGTCATGAAACTCAGACCGCCGAATATTATCAGCAACATTATTATAATATTTATATACCAGTTTCCAAGATAGGCAGTCAAAGACGAGAAGTTGCCCATCAGATCAAATCCGGCATTACAGAAAGCTGAAACCGCATGGAAAATACCCATGCAGATTCCCTTTACTGTGCCAAATTCAGGGACAAACCAGATACTTAAAGCGATTGCCCCGATCGTTTCAATAAGTAATGTCGTCTTAATGATAAAGTAGACATAATTGACGATCCCGCCGCCATGATCCGCTGAAAGTGATTCCTGTGTGATCGAACGCTGGAAGAGACTTATCTTTCTTCCCGAGATCTTTACTAAAGCCAGAGTCATCGTTATGACACCCAGACCACCGATCTGAATCATGATAAAGATAATGACTTTACCAAAAGTAGACCAGTAAGTTGCTGTATCTTTAACGATCAGTCCGGTAACACACGACGCAGAAGTCGCAGTGAACAGACAATCCAGAAAAGGAGTCGATATGCCTTGGGCGGATGAAACAGGCAAGGTAAGCAGAAATGTTCCTGACAGGATCAGTAAGATAAAGCTCAACAATACCCAATGGAAAGAATTCATCCTTCCTTTTCTCAGCTTCATAAACGATAAATCAAGCATAAAGATATTTTATATCCGAACAATAATAAAGACAACTGATCGTTTTGGCAAACAAAAAGCCTGGATTTCAGGCCCTTTCAGAAAAAATGATTATTACTGCTATCCGACAAAACGATAGCCGACTCCGATCTCTGTAAAGATATATTCCGGCTTGGATGTATCTTTCTCGATCTTTTTTCGCAGTCCCGCCATATATACTCTGAGCGACTGATAACCATCGTCAGATTCATAACCCCAGATCTGGCTTTGAATATACTTGTGTGTCAATACTTTACCCTGATTATCGATAAGCAGTTTCAGTATCTTGAATTCGATCGGGGTAAAATGGATCAGCTCATCGCCAATAAAAACCTGATGACGTTCAAAATCGGCCTTAAGATCCTTACATACAAAAACCGGAGAAGCTTCATCCTTGACTGCTTTTCTCAGATTTACTCTGATCCTGGCCATAAGCTCCTTGACATTAAAAGGCTTGGTCACATAGTCATCAGCTCCACCATCAAGTGCTTCGATCTTTTCAGTTTCCGATCCTCTGGCTGATACTACGATCACTGGCACTTTTGACATTTCTCTTATCTGCAAGAGTACTTCCATTCCATCGATATCAGGGAGACCCAGATCAAGCAAGATCAGATCAGGATGTTCAGAAAGAAAAAGCGAAAGTCCGCCTAAGCCATCCTTGGCAATAAGCGTCTTATAGTTGTTTGTCTCCAGAGCCAGTTTCAATAATCTGATGATGGCTGGATCATCTTCGATCAGCAGGATTGTCTTATCCATCGTTTTCTTCTCTATTATTAATTATAAAGGTAAAGGTTGTTCCACCCATTTCATTATTCTCTGCTGTGATCTGACCACCATGAGCTTCAACGATCGCCTTACAGATACTAAGACCTAATCCGTGATTGCGGAAACGATCCTGGTTTGCTGTTATAGAATAGAAGTCTTCAAAGATCATATCAAGTTTTTCCTTGGAAATACCTCCACCATCATCCATGATCTTGAATACGACATTATCACCTTCCTTGTAGTAATCGATGATAACATTGGTATTCTTATGGGTATGCGATATGACATTATCAAGCAGATTCACAAAGACCTGTGAAAGTAATCCGACATCACTGTAGACCATTACCACTTCTTCAGGATGACGTACTTCAACATGTATATCACCAAGACGGCGTTTCATTTTTTCCAGCACTTCAAAGATGATGTCATCCGCTGCTTCACTTGTCTTATTTAAGCGCAAATCTTTATTTTCAAATCTTGTCAGATCCAAGAGATTATTCACAAAACCTGAAAGATCACAGGATTCATCATAGATATCCTTGATTATCTGTTTCTTGGCAGTATCCTCAACATTATCAAAACTATCATACAGAAATTCTGAACCACTCTGAATCATCGTCAAAGGAGTCTTCAGATCATGCGATAATCCTCTCAACAGGGAAGTCTTGAATTTTTCCTTCTCAACTTCGATCTTGGTCTGTTCTCTTTCGTTGCTGATATAGTTTTTATCCAAGGCCACCAGGATCTCTTCTATGACGTTTTGAGTAAACAGTACATCAGAATTGCTTTCACCTTTTTCAGCTTTTAATATAGCTGCACCATAGTCATTCAGACGGCTCTTGATCGGAAAGACACAACTGTTGATATCTTTATAGTATGGCGAATTCATATCAATGATCTCGTTATATTGAAGAGCGTGCTTAACAGCCTCCTCATATTTTTCCCTATCGACATGATCACCATAGATTCTGCCATTGACATCGATTATTGAAACGATACCTTCCAGCAGAGTATCAAGTCTTTTGGTGGTATATTCCAGAATCTCTTCATTATCCTTGGCGTGGATCAGATCAGTCGAGATGTCATACAGAATATTGATCTTCTTTTCACTTTCCTTGGAAAGCCTGACCTGTCTTTGCAGTTGCGTGACCAAAGAAGAAACCATGAACGTGACCACGAAAAACATCACGAAACTGACATAGTGATTTGGATCATCGACAACAAAAGTAAACTTAGGTTCCGTGATAAAGAAATTAAAAGAAAGCACTGTCACAACTGAGGCCATCAGTCCATAGACAATACTTTTTGATTCAATGATGATGATAAGAATCGACAAGACGAAAACCAGATAGATGTTTTCTTCCTTGACTTTCAAAGCATCCAGAGCAAGTTCCAGTATGATCGTAAAAAACATCACACCGGAAAAGATCAGAAAATCCCTATACTTCTTTTTCACTAGAGATACTCCTTATTCTTTACATCCTGAGCCACTCTCATGAGTGCCTTGAAGACGGCCATAATCTCCAGTCTGCCCAGAAACATTCCGATAGCTGCTGTCCATAATACTATTTTACTTGCATAGTAGTTGGTTATGCCAACAGAAAGACCGACTGTTGAAATAGCACTGGAGAATTCAAACATTGAATCCTGCAGAGAATAACCATGAAGCGTAAAGATCAGTGATCCCGCAAAAAACAGCAGTATATAGAAAAGGACATATGTTGAAGTCGATCTGATTTCATCATCATCCAGACGATATTTTTCGCCGATTTTATAGATATGATGTGTTGTTATGACCATTGGATTAAGGATCGATTCCTTGATGGAATAATAGATACCCTTAAGTACAACAATGACACGATACTGTTTGATACCACCACCGGTTGATTCCTGATCTCCACCTACCAGCATCATCAGAATCATGATCGTTACAAAACCCGGAGGCAAGACACTCAGATCCTTGACGGAAATAAAACCGGTCGTTGTAATACAGGTCACAAACTGGAACAGTGATATCCTTAATGATTCCCAGAAGTTATCGGTATAGCCTCTTATCAAAAGATCCGCTACCATCAAAGAACCAAAGATCAGAAACAAGGCAATAAAGAACTTTGTTTCACAATGGTTGAAATACTTCTTGAAATGTCCTGAGAAGAAATTCAGATGAAGCATGAAGTTGGTCTGTCCCAGGATCATTAAAACGATCGTGATCAGTTCAATCGGTAAAGAATGATAACCATAGATACTCTCCCCGATGACAGAAAAGCCTCCTGTCGATAAGGCAGCGATCGAAGTATTGATCGCATCAAAGACCTTCATGCCAAAGACAATATAGGCAATTGTACCAAAGACAATGTATAGTGAGTAGATCGAAAGGATCGTTCTGGCTGACTGTTTCAGATTAGGCATCAGTCTGTCATTGTGCCCTTCCGCATTATACAGATTAAGACCATACTTATCAGAGAAAGCCGAAGTAATGATCAATACAAAACCGACACCACCGACAAACAGGGTAATACTGCGAAACATCAGGAAGATGTGTGGTGTATTATCAACATCAACGACACTTAGACCTGTCGTCGAATAACCACTGGTCATCTCAAAGAAAGCCTGCGTGAAATTATAGTCTCCTTTAAGCATCCAGGGAACCGTTGAGATCAGAATAGCCAGTAACCAGATCAGAACCAGAAGCAGAGAATCATAGTGTTTCTCCAGTCTGATGATCTCGGTGTCCTTAAGAAAGAAACGTAAGAGATAACCGCCGAAGATCGCAAAGACCCCTGGTATCACAAAACAGGGCGCATAACTGATTTCCTTAGGATAGAAAGGCAATACCAGTAAAGGCAAGAGCTGGATAAAGCCGATCATCATCACAAAGATACTCAGATAGAAAAATATCAGACGATAGAATGACTTCTTCATTATTTCTTCCTCTTGAATATCTCAATGATCTTATCTTTGTTTTCCATTGTCGTTACGATCAGAACCTTATCTCCTTCAATGATCATACTCTGGCCATTAGGAATGATGGTCTTACCGTTTCTGGTAATAGAAGATACAGTACCCAGATCAGAAATATTGATATCAGCCAAGGTCTTTCCTTCAACATCAAGACCTTCAGTTACCCTGATCTCCAGGATGGAGATCTTTTCATCATCAAGGGTCAGAGAATTGACCATGTTTTCGATTGAAGTAAGATTTCTGATCTGTTCACCAAGTAAATATGTTGAACATACGACCATATCGATACCGATGTCTTTAAAAATTCGGACATTCTTTGGGTTTATGACTGTTGCCACACAACGTTTCGCATTAAGCAGTTTTTTAGCTGTCTTGCAGGCAACATAGTTCTTATAATCATCTTCGGAAAGCGCAATAAAGATATCACAGTCCTGTGCTCCTGCTTCCTTCAGATCAGACTCTCTGGTACATCTGCCCTGCATTACCGGAATATCGTTATTATTAGAAAGATAGTGGCAGATACTTTCATCTTCATTGATCACGACCAGATCATTCTTATGGTCATTGAACAGATTGATGATATAGTCAGCCTCATGATATCCATCCGCAATTACTACTTTCATTCTGCTACCTCTTTTCTGTGTTCCTCTTCAAAGAAATTCAAAGAAAGGTCAAAAGGACAGATGCATACGACTCTTTCATCGACGATCTTTCTTTTACGTGAATCCTTAAGTTTGATATACATTTCCTTGATCCCATAGACCTTTGTACAAAGATCAGCCAGGAAGATATTGATATTGTCATCATCTGTTACCGCAATAACGCGATCTGCTTCCCTGATACCGACTTTCTCAAGAATTCTGATTTCCGTGGCATCACCAGCTTCCACAAAACCTGAATAATCCTGAAGTCTGCTCAGTTTTTCGCCATTTTTATCTATGACCATGACATTTGATCTGTTGTTTAATGAACGGGCAATACTGCTTCCCATTCTTCCTGCCCCAATAATGATCGTATTATTGTTCATAACTGTCTCCTACGATTTCAATCTGTCTGATGAAATTCTTATTGAGATATTTGATCGAATGTGACAGATTATCTCTCACAATATAAAAATCCTCTTCCTTGCGGATAAAAGATCCTGTCATACAGACCCATCCTTGGGAATTGTTGAAATATATTTTTAGTATTTTACCCTCAAAATCTTTCATAGCTGGTCTCCTTTTACTCTTAAATAATAAAAATGGAATACATTAATATTCCATTATTAAATAAGCCTGAGGATGTTAAGAAAGTGTTAAGAAAAAGGACTAACGAATTAGTCCTCTTGTCTTTTGATCTTATTAAATGTTCCTAGTTGTCTGAGCTTGAGCTGATGCTTACACCGCTTGATGAAGATGAAGGCATGTATGGAGCCAGTTTCTGAGCCATATCAGAAGCTGTAAGAGTCTGTAACCATACCTTGCCCGGACCGGTGAGTGTTGTTAAGAACAGGCCCTGACCACCAAAGAAGACATTCTTGAAGCCTGAGACAGACTGAACATCATAGGTGATTGTTGATTCGAATAAGGCAACATGTCCTGTTTCAACTTTAATTGACTGACCAGGTTCCAGGTCTAATTCAACAACTGAACCATCGATCTCAGCCAGCATTTTTCCATTACCGGTGAATTTCTGTAAGATGAAACCTTCACCGCCAAGTAAACCTGCCCAGAAGTTCTTATTGACAGTTGCATCGACGTTTACGCCTTCTTCAGCAACTAAGAATGCGGATTTCTGTGCAAAGTATTCATGTTCGGCATCAACATTAAATTCTCTGATTGAACCAGGGAAACTTGCTGAGAAAGTGATCTTTGAATTATCTTTTGTTGCTGTGTGTCTGACAAACATCAGGCTGGCTCCAGAGAACATTCTGCCGATTGATTTTAATAATCCGCCTTCAGCATTAGTGTTCATCTGAATGCTTTCGTCTGACCAGGCCATAGCACCTGATTGTGTAACAACAGTTTCACCATTATCCAGTTCGATATTTACTGCTGGAAATGATCCACCAATTATTTCATATTTCATGGTATTATCCTCCGTTTTAATAATTAAATTATATCCTATAGGATACTAATTCTTCTATATTTATTGGAAGACTTTACAATTGTCTTTTCTCTATATATCCTTCTGTTTCAGATATATTGCCAGCACCTGGATATCACTTGGATTGATACCAGAGATCCTGGAAGCCTGTCCCAAGGAAGCCGGTCTGATCTTATCAAGTTTGGCTCTGGCCTCCAAAGCCAGATTATCGATATGCAGATAATCAAGATCATCCGGAAGCTTGACCTTATCCATTTTAAGCATCCTTGAAGCCTCTTTACGGGCCTTTTCGATATAACCCTCATACTTGACTTCAATTTCGACCTGTCTGGCCAGATCAGGCTCATAATCGATCTTCATGAGATCATAGATCCTGGATAGTTCTACCCCTGGTCTTTTTAACAGTTCATAGGCATTATGAGATCCGCTTTCTTCAAAGCCGAGTTCTCCAAGATATTCATTAATGCCGCTTTCCTTCTCGATCCTGAGCTGCTTAAGTTCGTCTTTCATTGTGGCAATATCAGAAATCTTTTTAAGAAACTTCTGATATCTTTCTTCTGAAATCAGTTTATTCTCATAGCCATATCTGATAAGTCTTTGATCAGCGTTATCATGTCTTAACAGTAAGCGATATTCGGCTCTTGAAGTAAGCAGACGATATGGTTCATTTGTTCCCTTGGTCACAAGATCATCGATCATGACACCAATATAGGATTCATCTCTTTTTAAGATCAGGGCTTCTTCACCATCAAGTTTTCTTCTGGCATTTATACCAGCCATCAGTCCCAGTCCTGCCGCTTCTTCGTAACCGGAAGTTCCTAAGATCTGACCACCGATAAACAGATTATCGATATCTTTTAGTTCCAATGATGCCTTGACCTGTAAAGGATCGATCGCATCATATTCGATCGCATAGGCATATTTGACGATCTTGGCGTTTTCTAAACCAATCAGAGAATGGACCATCTTCTCCTGAATATCACGAGGCATTGATGTAGAAAAACCCTGAATATAGGTTGTATCTAGTGATAATGATTCCGGTTCCAGAAACAGCTGATGTCTGGGCTTATCCGCAAATCTTACGACCTTGTCTTCAATGGAAGGACAATACCTTGGTCCTACACCCTTGACTACACCGGAATACATTGATGATTTATTGAGATTTTCTCTGATGATCTTTAATGTTTCATCAGTTGTATATGTCAGATAACATGCTATCTGTTTATCAGGACTTAAGACATCTTCTGGCTTGGTTTCTTCTGAGAAGTGCAGAAAATAATCTGCCCCCGGTTCATATTTGGTTTTGGAAAAATCAATTGATGAAGTCAGGACACGCTGTGGTGTACCCGTCTTTAAACGGAAAAGTCTAAGCCCCAGCTTTCTTAAAGATTCTGAAAGATTTCTGGTCGTCTTATCACCATCAGGACCTTCTGATCTGGTATCTGCCGAGATCATGACGGTTGAATCCATATAGGTACCTGTCGTTAAGATACAGGCTTTAGCTTCAATGATCCCATGATCATGAAGTCTTATTGCCTTAAACTGTCTTCCTTCACAGATGACTTCTTCCGCAATATCTTCAATGACTTCAAGATTTTCAGTATGAAGACAAAGATCCTTCATCATCTTGGAATACTCCAGTTTGTCAGACTGGACTCTCATATTCCAAACACCAGGACCCTTGGTCGTATTCAACATCTTAAACTGCAGTGCCGTCTTATCAGCCACCTTAGGCATGACACCACCCAAGGCATCGATCTCTCTGACCACTACACCTTTAGCCGGTCCACCGATCGAGGGATTACATGGCATCTTGGCAATATGATCAAGTTTGATCGTTACTAAAACGGTGTCTTTGCCTGCATGAGCCAAAGACATCGCTGCTTCAACACCCGCATGACCTGCACCTACTACGATACAATCACGCATTGAAAACGCCCCTGATATTCTTATGGATATCGATCATCTCACGATAGTGTGGCATGACATCCGTATATGTTTCATATTCAAGATCTTCATAGATCTCTAACAGTCTTTCATAAAGTGGGAAAAGACACAGTTCACTGGCTAGAATATATAATCCTTTTGTCGCATCCTTAGCCATTGCGTAATCTTCATTATCCAGCATATCTTCCAGCTGCCTGAAGAACTCATCAGAAAGATAGGCATTTACTGTCTCTTCATAATCATTTATATTAGGATACTTCTCTATGATCAGATCATAGTTAAGTCCTACACTTTTATACTTGTTTTTCATACCAACAATTATAATGCAAAAACAATCTTTTGATTTTGTTTTTCAGATATTATAAGATTAATTTATAACTGAACATAGCTCAGCTTGGTAGAGTGCTCGGTTCGGGTCCGAGAGGCCGAGAGTTCAAATCTCTCTGTTCAGACCATGGTGAATTACTGTCCTTGGTGACAGTTTTTTTATTGTTATAATTAAGTAGATGAACAATATCAGAAAAGCCAGAGAAAATGATTCAGGCAGGATAGCTGAGATCGAAATATTCAATTATCGTCTCTACTTCTATCCTATCTTTAAAAGTGATGAATTCTATTTTTCTGAAATGCAGGTATTAAATAGAATCAAACATTTTTCTGATCACTTGAATGAACTCTATGTCTATGATGACGGTGTCATAAAAGCCTTCATTCAGATCAAAGATAAGGAAGTCGTCAAACTCTTTGTGGAACCTGTCTTACATGATTCCGGCATTGGTTCTAAACTTCTTGAATACGCGATCGCTGAACATGACGCCGATCATCTTTGGGCCTTAGAGAAAAACCAGAGAGCGATCAGTTTTTATGAGTCACATGGCTTTCGTCTTACCAATACAAGAAAGCCTGAAGAAGGTACAGCAGAATATCTTGTCCTGATGGAAAGATAATCCCATAAAAACACATCTTTTTCCCCAAAGCATAGTATGTATTTCATACTATTTTTAATGTTAAAATCTATTTATGCTGAAAATTAAAAATATTTCAAAGACCTACAAGACCGGTGATCTTGTCCAGCAGGCTCTGGACAATGTTTCACTGAATCTTCGCGATAACGAATTTGTGGCAATCCTTGGTCCCTCAGGATCAGGTAAGACCACACTGTTGAATATCATCGGTGGATTAGACCGCTATGATGATGGTGATCTGATCATCAATAATGTCTCGACCAAAAAGTATAAGGATCGTGACTGGGATACCTATCGTAATCATACGATCGGTTTTGTCTTCCAATCCTATAATCTGATCCCTCATCAGAGCGTTCTTTCCAATGTTGAACTCGCCTTGACGATTGCGGGTATCTCACGAAAAGAAAGAAGAAACAGAGCTCTCCAGGCTCTTGATGAAGTTGGTCTGAAGGAACAGGCACACAAGAAACCTAATCAGATGTCAGGTGGTCAGATGCAAAGAGTTGCGATAGCCAGAGCATTAGTCAATAACCCTGATATCCTGCTGGCAGATGAACCTACCGGTGCGCTTGACTCCAAGACCAGTATTCAGGTCATGGAACTGCTCAAGAAAGTTGCCAGAGACAGGCTTGTCGTTATGGTCACTCACAACCCGGAACTGGCTCAGGAATATGCCAACCGTATCGTCAATCTGCGTGATGGTCATATCATCTCTGATTCCAATCCCTACTACCCGGAAGAAACTGAACTAGATGAAAGACCGCAGAAAGTTCGTAAGGCCCGCATGTCGTTCCTTACAGCACTTTCTCTTTCCTTCAATAACCTGCTGACCAAGAAAGGCAGAACGATCCTGACAGCCTTTGCCGGATCGATCGGTATCATCGGTATTGCTTTGATCCTGTCACTTTCGACCGGTTTCCAGAATTATATCGATAAGATCCAGGAAGATACGCTTTCTTCCTATCCGTTAACGATCACATCTGAAACGGCTGATACCACTTCCGCAATTCTCTCAATGGTCTCAGATCGGGAAAACAATAAAGTTGAAGGAGAAAAGGTCAGAGAAAGACAATACATGACCACCATGTTTTCTTCAATCGGATCAAACGATCTGAAATCCTTCAAGAATTATCTTGAGGCTCATGAAGATGAATATATCAATGATGTAACATATATCAACTATTCCTATTCAGTAAAACCGCTCATCTATACCATAGATGCGACTGATAAGATCACAAAACTTAATCCGAGTTCGCTGATGTCATCCATGTATTCATCAGCCGGTTCATCATTCATCTCGAATTTCTCAATCGGAGGTAACTCGATCTTCTCAGAAATGGGAGATAACTTTGAATCATATAAAGACCAGTATGATGTCCTGAAAGGACGCTGGCCAGAAAGATATAATGAACTGATCATCGTCTTATCAGAACCTAATTCTATCTCAGATCTTCTGGTTTATTCTTTAGGTTTAAGAGATACTTCAGAATTAAAAACCATTATCACAAACGTCATGTCAGGTGAAGATGCCGGAGTTGATAATGAAGCTATGGAATTCACCTATGATGATCTTCTCAACATCAGATTAAAACTTATCAAGGCAACAGACCTTTATAAATACAATGTCAAATACGATATCTATGAAGATATGAGTTCTGATGAAGCCTATATGCAAAGTGTCTATGATCGTTCAGAAGACCTCAAGGTCGTTGGTATCATCTGTGGTAAAGAAAATGCTTCATCAATGGCTCTTTCAACCGGTGTATCCTATACTAAGGCTCTGACTGAATACGTTATGGCGCAAAGCGGCAGAACGGCAATTGTATCAAAACAACTGGAAAGAAAAGACACCGATGTCTTCTCCGGCAACCGTTTTGATGAAGAAAACGAAAAGAAGGATGAACTGGATTTCCAGGATATGATCAGTGTTGATGAAGATATGTTGAAGAATGCCTTCAAGATCAATATCTCAGAAGATGATTTCAAACTTGATACGATCTCCCAAGAAGATATGGCTAAGATCGTCATGAGCTCAGCGCAAAAGGCTGCAGATGCGATCGTCAATGGTCCGGATAAGACTCAACTTACCGCTATATTCTCTTTATTAAATTCCGGTATCCTTGACAGTTTTGTAACCATATATGAAAACATGCCGGGAATGGTAATAACTACAGAAGATAGTAAAACATTGACCATAAACAAAACAATCCTCGATCAGGTAAAGAGCGGCATAAATAAAGATAACTATAAAACTATGCTGAATACGATTCTGGATAATCTGCCACCGGAAGCTGATATTCCTCCTGCAACAAAGGATATGCTTAAGGCAATGTTTACTGACGAAGATTATGCAGCATTGTCAGCTGATGTGCTTAAGATGTTTGATTCATACTATGGCGCAATAATGAATAATCCTGAATACGTAAAAAGTGAAGATGAAAATATCGGAAGTATTCCTTACAGCAATGACAACGGACTGATTCAGTATGGTAAAGAAGTCCCTGTAAGCAAACAACAGCTCATTGCCCAGGTCATCATTGTTCCGGATAATCTGTCCGGCACAACTGCTGTAATAAACAAGATCATGAACAACTATGTAGTTGGCATGGTTGCAGGACAGATCGGTTCAGCTACAGCAGAAATGATGGGCTCAATGAATGATACCTTCAGCAAACTCGGCGAGATGTTCTCAGGCGAGATCATGAGCGTTGATACTGATGCGTTTGCCAAGGCATTCAAATTCAATATGGATCAGGATGAACTCTCCCGTCTCATGGAGACTATGATGAGCGGATCAGAAGAAAAGACCTACTCCAACAATCTGATATCACTGGGTTATCAGGATATCGATGATCCGACATCCATCAGTTTCTATTTCAAGGATTTTGATTCCAAGGAAAAATTCCTGGACTTCCTTGATTCATACAATGATAAGGTTGATGAACAGACAAAGATCTCCTATACCGATATAACCGGTATCCTGATGTCTTCCGTCAAGACGATCGTTGATGTCGTAACCTATGTACTGATCGCCTTTGTCTCGATCTCATTAGTTGTCTCTTCGATCATGATCGCAGTCATCACCCTGATCTCTGTACTTGAACGTACCAAGGAGATCGGAATCCTAAGAGCGATGGGTGCATCAAAACACAATGTTTCTTCGATCTTCAATGCTGAAACATTTATCATCGGCTTGCTTTCAGGATTACTTGGCGTTGGTGTGACACTTGCGATGCTGCCTCCAATCAACACTTTGATCCATAAGCTGACAAACAACTATGATGTCAATGCGGTACTTCCTGTTCAAGGAGCGATCGCTCTAGTTATCATTGCTGTGATCCTAACGATCATCGCCGGATTCATTCCATCTAAAAAAGCAGCTAAACAGGATCCGGTAGTAGCATTAAGAACTGAGTAATCATTTATATACTTTCGTTCCATAAGTTTATAAACAGTTACAAGCTGGTATCCCAGATCCATGAGTTTGGGAACCAGCTTTTATTTTGTAAGATATGAAACTATTTGTGTTATATTTGATTAGGAGAAAATATGTTATATAAATCAACTTTAGATGCTATAGGTAATACACCTCTGATAAAACTTAACAAGATCACTGATGAAGATTCAGCTGATATCTATGTCAAATATGAAGCTGTCAATATTGGCGGTTCCATTAAATCAAGAACTGCCTACAATATGATCCTAGATGCAGAAAAGAAAGGTAAACTCACACCTGATTCTGTCATCGTCGAATGTACTTCAGGCAATCAGGGTATTGCCTTGGCAATGATTGGAGCTGTCAAAGGTTATAGAGTCATTATTGTCATGCCTGATTCTGTTTCCGTTGAAAGAAGAAAACTAATCGAACAGTATGGAGCACAGATCAGACTGGTCCATGATGAAGGCAATATCGGCGAATGCATTGAAAAATGTCAGAAGATCGTGGAAAACACTGCCAAAGAAGACCCTTATGTCTTTGTCCCGGGACAGTTTGATAATCCAGCTAATGTAGAAGCTCAGAATAAGACTGGCGAAGAAATCATCGCCGATCTGAAACATGTTGATGGATTCTGCTCAGGAATCGGCACAGGAGGCACTTTAACAGGCATAGGCGAAGTATTAAGGAAAAACAACCCTGATATCACCATTTGGGCAATTGAACCGGAAAACGCCGCTATTTTGTCTCACAAGCCAATCGGAACACATATGCAGATGGGCATAGGAGATGGTGTCATACCTTCGATCCTTGATCAGAAGATCTATGATGATATCTGCATCATAACTGATGAAGAAGCAATTGAGACCAGTAAGAAACTGGCTAAATATGAAGGATTACTATGTGGCATAAGTTCCGGAACCAATGTTGCAGCAGCGATAAAACTGGCGAAAAAACTTGGTAAAGGTAAGACTGTCGTCACTATTCTTCCTGATACGGGAGAAAGATATTATTCCACTCCATTATTTGATTAAGCCCTAGGGCTTTTTCTTTTTACCATTATTTAGCACTAAATTATCATAAATGCTAGCACTTTATACTTGACAGTGCTAAAAATTGTGTTAGTATATAGGTGTGGGGTAAATAAAGACCCAAACAGGAGGTATTAGAAATGAAGTATTTTCCAAGAAGTTTAGATGTATTTGATGATATGTTCGATGGTTTCTTCCCTAAAGAACCAGTCTACAACACAAGCGTTATGAAAACAGATGTATATGAAAAAGACGGTTACTACAATCTTGATATAGAATTACCTGGTTATGCTAAGGAAGATGTCCAGATGGATCTGGTTGATGGATATCTCAATATCAAAGCTACTCACAACATGTCTAATGAAGAAAAAGATGCTAAAGGCAATCTGATCAGATCTGAAAGAAGATTCGGTACATGTTCAAGAAGCTTCTATGTTGGTGAAAACATCAAGGCTGAAGATGTCAAAGCAAAATTTGATAACGGTATTCTTAATATCGTATTACCATCAAAAGAACAGAAATCAATCGAAACTAAACAGACAGTTACCATTGAATAATTGTTATGAAAAGCAGCTATCAATCAGATGATAGCTGCTTTTTTTATTGTTTATTTTTATTCACCAGGACCCTCAGTTACTTCAGGTTCCTCTTTTTCTTCATTGAAGATGATAAGATTAGGATCCTCGGTATCAAGGTGCTCAGTTATTACTTCAATAGCCTCTTCAGGTGCTGGAACTTCTTCCTGAACCTGAGGTACTTCTTCGCTTTGTACCGGCTCAGGCTGTTCAGCTGCAGGCTCTGAAGCAACAGCTTCTTCTTGTGAAACCGGCTCACTTGGAACATTGTTTTCAACGACTGGTTCTGGAATGATATCCGAGATAATCGGCTTGATCTCAACAGCACCTGTCTGCTTATTCTCTTCAACGACCCAGGTGATCGTAACTCTGGCATCGATCGAATAGGTTCCGGCAGGTACATTATATCCCTGTCTTACCTGACCATTATCCAGATAGAAGTAGTTAACATCATTACCGAAACTGTCTTTCTGTGAAGCGATCTTCACATCAGTGATGTTTCCACCTATACCCATTTCGCTTACTACACTTTCGTTATGTTCTGGGATAACAACTTCGTTTTCAACTGGTTCAACCGTGTTTTCAACAACTTCTTCATTAATTGCTTCATTTTGAACTGCAGGAGTATTTTCAGGCTGTTCAGTTACTTCGTTACTATCAGTTGCCTTATAGATGATGTTGCCGGTTACCGGTTTAACATCCTTATCCCAAGAATCATATCCCTCAGGAGATTGAGGCAATGCTCCATAACTGTATTGTGATGAACTGATGAGATTTCCATCCTTATCCATCCACATTACCGTATAGTCTGATGGAACAAGTGTTACATCAATATTTACTGAATCATCAGTATAGTTACCACCACTTACTGAAACCGTAATAGTCTGATTTTCTTGAGCTGTTACCTGCTTAATTACGCTAATAGTGATACTATCACCACTGATTGCACAAGCCAGATTTTCTGTCTGTGTACAACTGATCACACCATCGCTTTCCGTATTAACAGTGCCTAATAAGCTTCTATCACCAACGATTTCAAAATCATCCATATCAACCGTCAGCGATGCATCAGCTTTCGCTATCGTAATACTTAATGGTGCTTCGCATTCAACATCTTCATGATTTGCATCACCAACTGACTTGTAGTAGACACTGTAGGTTCCGGCATTCATAGCTTGAGGAAGTTCTGCAGAATAGCTGCTTCCATCAAGTGAATACAATACCTCACCACTCGTGCTGCTTGCGCCAGTCTTAAGCAGATCCTGCATCGTATCAGGAATATATGCCAGATTTTCATTGGCTACCGGCGCAGTAAGATCACCTGCACCCTTATTGACAGTTATCTTATAAGATCCTGTTACGCTCTTATGATTCTTAGCTGTGATCTGATAGTAGTAGACATATTCACCTACATCATAGACTAATGGTGCTTTAGCCATATCATATGTTCCTTCTGTTTCACCATAAAGGACTGTGGCCTTGCTTCCATCAACAGTCTTAGCTGTAACGATTCTTCCATGATCCTTGCCATCAAAGCTGATGATCAGATCATCACCACTGTAGAGAATTTCTGCTTCATTTATTCTTGAAGTCAGTTCTACTGCATCAATATCGTTATGGTTATTATCACCATCAACCTTGTAAGATACCTTATATTCACCTACATTCTTGGCGCTTGGAACAGTATTTCTGAATCTTCCGCCATTAACAGAATAAGTGATCTCTCCACCTGTTACACCGACTTCATTGATCAGATTCTGCTTACTTCCGTTATATGAAAGTTCAAGACCTGTGATCTCACCATCAAATTCTGGATCGATTCTGTTGATCGTCAGCTTGTATGATCCTTCAACGGTATCATGTCCATATGCTTCGACCTTATAGTAGATCGTTCTGGCATCAACTTTACCGGTTATATCAGTATTGACATCAGTAAACTGTGGAACCTCTTCAGAGTATCTGCCCAGATATGAAGTCTTATACATTACGGTAGCTTTTAATCCATCAGCTGTAATTACTTCGATAGGATTACCCTGTTTCTCACCGTTATAGTCGAATGTCTGATCTTCTGCATTGATGATCAGATCTGCTTTTCTGATTGTGGCTTTGACATGTGATTCCTTGCTGTCAGCATGATTTTCGTCACCTTTGATCATGTAGTAGACATCATATGTACCAATCTCACTTGCACAAGGAATGTTTTCAGACCATTCCTCATCTTTTAATCTGTAAAGTACAGTTCCATCGTCACTGCTTCCTGCACTTAATAATGGATGCTCAGTACCATCATATGCGGATGTCAGAGGCTCTGGTTCGACCTTATACTTCGCATCACCGCTTTGTGAGATATGTGATATCAGTTCAGTTTCTGCGATATCATTATGGTTTTTATCACCGGCGAATCGATAGTAGACGACATATTCGCCACTTTCTTTTCCACTAGGGATCACTTCACTGTATTCTTCATTTTCAAGACGATAGAAGAATGTGCCATGTTCAGACGAACCGGCTTTGATAAGCTGCTGATCTTCACCATTGTAGACAAGAGAAAGTGCTTTAGGATAAGCATCGATCTTTGGATCAGCCTTGGCTATGACAACTTCAACTTCACTTACTTCACTGTCATTATGATTCTTATCACCGGCAATATAGTAGGAAACCTTGAATGTATCCGCATTCTTACCGGTTGGTACAAACTCGGTATAATTACCAGTCTGTCCGGTAGAATCAACTTTATACATGATCGTTCCATCACTACTTGAACCCTTGCTTACAAGTTCCTGATATGAACCGGTATAGACTAGTCCACTCTTTGCTTCCGGAACGACTTTATAGACACTATCAGCCTTTTCAATCGTCAATACAACTTCTACTGGATCATAAGTTCCGTCAGACCAGCAGTAATTATCTCTTGGTGTATAGATGGCTTTGTATTCGCCAGCATCTCTGCCATAGCTATCACCGCTATAGCTTACACCGATTGGAACATTGTAACCATTGCTCTTACGTCTTCCATCATAGGTGTAGCTTACATCTTCCGGCTTATCTCCTACTGATTTTCTGTTGATAGACCATGGTACAAATCGGTTGGCATTTCCACCTTCTTCATCGGCCCATTGGGTATTGTTCTTATCTTTTAAGGCGATCTCGACAAAGTAGTTGCCGGCATTGATCTTACAGTTGCCGCCAACGATCCTCATCGTATCAGGATCAAAGCTGTCAAAATCACTTTCTGTTACAATCTGCATGACAGGAATACCAAGGATTGTCGTCTTATAGGTATAGCTTGTTGTTACACTAGGAACTGGAATCTTCTTTCCAACGATCTTCCAGTTCAGACTTATTGGCAGGATTGATTTATTTTCCCATTCATAATCCAGAACGTTCTTTAAGGTTACGACTGCAACATAATCACCAGTCTTTCTGCCCTGATCACCGATAACGCTCATCAGCTGTTCATCGACATTGGCGATCTCAACCTTCTGGATCTGGCCGTTGTATTCGAGGTCTGAGACAACATAAGGAAGCGGCAGTTTCTTCTTAGTGATACGTAAAGTAACAGTTACGGAAGTAGTACTGCCATCAGACCAGCAGTAATTGATTCCCGGTTTATAGATTGCAATGTATGTACCCGCATGAGTACCATGATCAAGTCCGACCATTTCAATACCCTTTGGTGCAACATAGCCATTAGTATGGACATTTCCATCATAGACATATTCAACATATGTTGCCGGTTTACCTGATACCGGAATATGTGGATAGATATAACCTGATTTACTGTTGTTCTTGATATAATCCAACAGACTGCTGAGTGAAGGAATGGATATTCCTGAATAGGCTGATGGTTTAAAACCAGTGGTAGCCTTTCTGGCAATCTCAACTACGATCGTATCTTCCTTGATATCATTATGATTTTCATCACCTGTCACACGATAGTAGACAGTATATAATCCCGCATCAAGACCAGTCGGTATCTTTTCTGACCATTCACCATCTTCGAGACGATATTCAACTTTTCCTGTTTCACATATACCTGCAGTAATAAGTTCCTGGTCCTTGCCATTATAGATCAGACCCTCAATTGCCTCCGGTTTGTTTTCAAAGACACTATCAAGCTTATTGATGGTGATGATGTAATTGAAAGTCTTGGAACCTTCAATATAGCCATCAGCTCCTGATGCATGAGCTTTGAGTGTTAATGTATATATTCCGGCAGGAGTTGCCTTCTTTGCGATTATCTGAGTATCTGTTGCGGAGAGTAAAGAAAAGTAGTCGACGTCCTTGTAATCCTGATCTTTAGCACTGATCAGTTCGTATGTTACGTCGCCTGCGGCATTTTCAGCTGGAGAAAAACTGAAAAACAGTTCGTTGTCTTCATCATAAAAAGGTACATCAAGATTATTGTCCTGATATTCTTCAATTGTGATCGGATTGATCCTTCCGATGATTCTGTGACCCAAAGCATACAGTAAACCTCCCAATAAAAGTAAGAGAAGCAGACTGCAGATGATCACAGGTTTAAGATTTCTTTTATTCTCCATACGAAAACCTCCTGCAACAACGCATACTTTTCTATAATAAATTCTACAACATTTTTATTTTTTAAATAAATAAGGTTAAATATGTTATTTTAATGAAAACAGTTATAATTTATATATTAGTGTAGAAAGCTGGTGAAATATGTCCTATATAGAATTCAAGAACGTATCAAAGATATATCAGATGGGCGAAGTTGAGATTCGTGCTCTTGATAATATGTCATTTCAGATAAATAAAGGTGAATTCGTTGTCATACTCGGTGCATCCGGTGCCGGTAAGACAACTGTTTTAAATATTCTGGGTGGTATGGATAAAGCCACTACCGGTAGTGTCATCGTTGATGATCGCAATGTTGCCGGATATGATGATAAGCAATTATGTGAGTACAGAAGAAATGATATCGGCTTTGTCTTCCAGTTCTATAATCTGGTTCAGAACCTGACAGCCAAGGAAAATGTTGAACTGGCTTTGCAGATATGTAAGGATCCGCTTGATCCGATCAATACGCTTAAACTTGTCGGACTGCAGGATCGTATGAACAACTTCCCTTCCCAGTTATCAGGAGGAGAACAGCAGCGTGTCGCCATTGCCAGAGCTGTTGCGAAAAATCCGAAGCTATTGCTGTGTGATGAACCGACCGGTGCTCTGGACTACAAGACCGGCAAACAGGTCTTGAAAGTATTGCAGGATATGTGTTTCAAAGAAAACATGACCGTTGTCATCGTTACGCATAACTCCGCTTTAGCCGATATGGGCAATAAGGTCATAAGAATCAAATCGGGACAGGTCGAATCCACCAAGATAAACAGAAGACCAAAGAATGTAGAGGATATTGAATATTAATGTTTAACCTTGAAACTTTTAGACTGATCAGAAAGACCAGAAAAAGATTCATCTCATTGGTGCTGATTGTAATGATCGGGGCCGGTTTTATGATGGGTATGACATCTAATCCGATCATTTTAAGACAAAGTGTTGATGCTGAATACGATAAACGTAAGCTTTTTGATCTGATGATCTATTCTCAATATGGATTCTGTCTGGAAGACTATCAGAAGATATCTTCCATCGATGCTGTTGAAAATGTCTTCCCTTCAAAAACCATCGACTGCCGTGCTGTTTCCAGCACTGAAGAAGAACTGGTCATCAGAGTCACGGAACTGATGAAGAACGTCAATAAGTATGTACTTCTGGAAGGAAGGATGCCGCAAGCCAGCAACGAATGTCTCATGCTGGCAAGTAATGAGATGCATCAGATCGGCATTGGTGATACGCTGACACTCGACTATGGAAAGAATGATATCAATGATTATCTTTCGGAAAATGTCTATAAGATCGTCGGAACTGTTGATGCAATTGACTACTTCTCAAAAGTACAGGGAGCATCAAACTACAATAACGAAAATCTGCAGTCTGTCATTTTTGTACCAAATGCCAATTTCGTTTTTGATTACTATACAGCCATGTATCTGACTGTCAAAGGTGCTGATCAGTATATGTCATATACTGATGAATATGATAACTATATCTCTGATAAGCGCATTGAGATCGAAACTGCTGCCTATGAACAGCAGAATTATCTCAAAGACAAACTCATCAAGGAAGCTGAAGAAGAACTTGAATCAAAGACTGAAATGTTCAATGAACTCAAGGAAAAAGGTCAGCAGCAGCTTGATGACGCCAAGGCTCAGCTTGATGAAGCAAATATCATGATCATATCATATGAAACACAACTGGCCAGTATGGATGCTATGGTAAAAGCTTTGGAAGCGGCTGTAAAAGCTGATAAACCGATCTATGATTCGATATATTCCAACACTGCCAAAGCTGAAGATTATGCCAATTACATCATGGAAGAATTTGGTATCGATGTCGGACATTATGGCACATCAGCAATGGATTACACCAGAAACGCCTACTATGAGGCTCTGGGTAAATATAACTCTTTAAAAGGACAGTTGAATTCTGCCAAAGCTCAATATGAAGCAGGCTTAAAAGAATATGCTGAAGGATTGGCAAGCTATAACACCCAGATCGAAGAAGGAGAACTGCAGTTAAAACTTGCCAAACAGAGACTTGAAGAACTTCCGGGAGCCAAATGGATGATCCTTGATCGTGACTATCAGTATTCTACTGCCATGTTTAAAGGAACCATCAAACAGATGAGACAGATCGGTATCTATCTGCCGATCATGTTCTTCTTGGTTGCAGCACTTGTATGTCTTACCACGATGAAACGTCTTGTTGATGAACAAAGAGGACAGATCGGTGCCTATGTAGCACTGGGCTTCTCCAACAGACAGATCATCATGAAATATGTTACCTATGCCCTCTTGGCATCACTAAGCGGAGGCATAATCGGTATCATCTTTGGTCAGCAGCTTTTCCCTAAAGTTGTTTACAATACGTGGAAAATGATGTACAGGCTTCCTGATATCATCCTTACCTATCCGATCAGCTCCATCTTGCTGTCTATTCTTTCCTTCTCTTTACTGATGGGATCAGTTACAGCTTATGTTGTCAAAGATGAAATTAATGATGTTCCGGCTGCCCTAATGCGTCCAAAAGCTCCTAAGAAAGGTAAGGAAGTATTCATAGAGAAGATTGGCTTTATCTGGAACAGATTATCATTTACTTCCAAGATTACAGCCAGAAATATCTTCAGATATAAATCCCGTTTCCTGATGACCGTCATCGGCATAGCCGGATGTACCGGTCTGCTGGTCTTAGGTTTTGGTATCAAGGATTCCGTATCAGGTGTCTTAGGAAATCAATATGGCAGGATCTTTAAATTCAATTATCAGGTCTTCCTCAATTCCAGTGAACATCTTGAAAGTAATATGGAGATCCTCAAAGACAATCTGGATAATGAGATCGTAAATTCCTATATGTCTTATAATCCGACAGT
>CAMNFQ010000012.1 GCA_946537295.1 uncultured Bacillota bacterium | reverse complement strand
GGTACCGGGAACAGATAAGAATCAGGTTCCATAGTCTGATGGAATGCAGTATCAAAGACGAAGACATGCTCAATATTTGGAAGTGCCTTCTTGAATGCCTGGTAGCAGGTTAAATGAGCTGCGTTATGTAAAGGAGCGATATCAATCAGTTCTCTGACCTTATCTTCAACAAACTCATCAACTTTAACTGAATCTGAGAAGTAAGGACCACCCTGGACGATTCTGTGTCCGGCAGCTTTGATTTCATCAAGTGATTCGACAATGCCGTAGTTGATTAAAGCATCAAGCAACAGATCTACTGCAACCTGATGATTAGGAACAGGTACATCTTTTGAAATTCTTTCACCATTTACATTGATGCCAAAAATACCCATTTCCAGACCGATTCTTTCAACATTACCGCTGGTAAGAACCTTACCTTCAGGCATTTCAAATAATTGGAATTTCAGTGAAGAACTGCCTGAGTTAACCGCCATAATTTTTGTCATAAATTTTACTCTCCTATTTTATTTTCTGTAATTTATTGATATATGAATTCAATAATTCATTATTTTCACTTTTCATTTCATCAAGGATCTTATTGAATTTCTTGTCTTTTTCAATAAGCTTCAGTTTCTTTTCATAATCGTTCATCTGGACAAGACTTCTTTTGATAAGATCCTGAACGGCGCTTTTAGAAATCATCAGATTATCAGCAATCTCATTCATCGAGAGATCTTCGTTATAATATTCACTCAATATATTGACCTGATGTCTGGTAAGCAGTTCTCCATAATAATCAAGGAGCAGAGTATTATACTCACGATCATCATGACGCATGTCTGAGTTCTCCTATGATTGAATCAAGATACATTTCAAAATCAAAATCCTGAATATCATCAAGCTGTTCACCAACAGTGATAAAACGAACTGGTAAACCTGTAATATTCTTGATCGCAATAATAATACCGCCTTTAGAAGTACCATCCATCTTGGTCAGAATAATACCATTGAGATCAGTTATTTCATTAAACAGTTCAGCCTGTGAAAGGCCATTCTGGCCAGTATTGGCATCCAGAACAAGCCAGGTATTATGTGGTGCCCCAGGAATTTCCTTTCCCACTACCCTATTCATTTTCTCCAGTTCGGCCATTAGATTGATCTTGTTTTGAAGTCTGCCAGCTGTATCGCAGATCAGAATATCAATTCCATTGTTTTTAGCATAGCGACATCCTTCGACCAGTACTGAGCTGGGATCTTCGTTATCCTTGCCGCTGATACATGGTACATCAAGACGCTCAGCCCATTGTTTGAGCTGTTCGGTTGCACCAGCTCTGAAGGTATCGGCAGCTACCAGAGCTACTTTTTTATTCTCCTTAAGATATCGGTTAGCCAGTTTAGCACAAGTAGATGTTTTGCCAGAACCATTGACACCTACCATCATTATAACTGTAGGTCCATTATCATTGTAGACTATTTCTGTATCAGGCTTTTCATAGTATACATCTCTAAAAGTCTGACCAAGAAAATTCATGATATCTTTTGCGAAAAGATAATAATAATTCTGACAGGTTTCAAAAAAACGATCACAGATCAGTTCGGATGTCCGATAACCAATATCAGCTTCGATCAATGTGACCATCAGCTGTTCCATGAAATCTTCTTTATTCTGTTTCTTATTTTCAGTAATAAAACGAAGTTTCTTGCCTAAAGAATCATTGGTCTTGGCAAATCCATGAAGATACTTGTTTTTATCTTTAGAAAAGAGGCCCATTATGCCTGAGCTCCCTGTTCTTCTTCGTTATCAGCCATTTCGATGGCATCAACAAGTTTAACCTTAAGCATCTGTGAAACACCACGTTTTTGCATGGTTACACCAAATAGTGAATCACATTGTTCCATCGTACCTGGTCTATGAGTAATAATTATAAACTGTGATCTGTCAGCAAATTCTTTGACATATTTGGCAAATCTTTCAACATTTGCAACATCAAGCGCTGATTCGATCTCATCGAAAACGATAAGTGGTTCAGGTCTGACCTTAAGAATAGTGAAAAGAACACAAATAGCAATCAATGACTTCTCTCCACCAGAGAACAGTCTGATTGATTTGACTGCTTTTCCTGGAGGCTGAACATCTATATCGATTCCCGTGTTAAGAATATCATTCGGATCTTCAAGAACCAGTCTGGCTTTACCACCACCAAACAGTTTGGCAAATGTTGCAGGTAATTCAGCGTTGATCGCATTGAATGTATCTTCAAACTGTTTCTTCATGATCTCATCCATTTCATCGATAGCAGCAAGGATCTTATCTCTTGATGCGATCAGATCATCATAATTCTTCTTGAGGAATTCGTATCTTTCATTAACCTCATCAAATTCTTCCGGAGCAGACATATTGATGTTGCCTAGATTCTGAATATCCTTACGAAGATTCATTACCTCTTCCTTGGCATTTTCATCAATCTCAACATTGTTGTTTTCTAAGGCATATTCAAATGTCATCTGATATTCAGATGCTAGTCTTCCCAGATTGTTTTCTAATTTTGTCTGTAAAATAGCTTTATTGGTATTAACCTGAGCTATACCGCTCTTGGCTTCATCAAGCTGTCTTCTGATCTGTCTGATCTGCTGTTCCTTACGATCGATCTCAGCAGACAGTTTCATTCTTTCATCTCTTCTGAGCTTTAGAGAAGTAGATAATTCATCCTTTTTCGCATAGTAAGTAGAAAGTTGCGAAATAACTGAATCAGAGATACTTTCTTCATTCTCTTTTGGAACGATCATTTCAAAATCGGCCTGCAGTTTTTCATACTTGGCTCTCTTGGTATCGACAATAGGTTCAAGCTGCGCAATTGCGATACGCTTTTCAGTGATTTGCGTATCAAGATTTTCTTTCTGTGCAATAAGCGAACTGTATTTCTTATTCGCAAGTTCACTATCAGCTCTGAAAGATACCAGATCATTTTCAATACGATTATATTCAGACTGTGCCGTGATCATAGAGATCTCATTCTTGACTTTACCACCAGTCATCGAACCACCCTTATGAACAACTTCGCCATCAAGAGTAACGATCTTATATCCATACTTGAGCATATAAGATA
Source organism: uncultured Bacillota bacterium (assembly GCA_946537295.1). Taxonomy (GTDB): domain Bacteria; phylum Bacillota_I; class Bacilli_A; order Erysipelotrichales; family Erysipelotrichaceae; genus Colivicinus. The sequence goes on along the minus strand of CAMNFQ010000012.1, from coordinate 22,199 downwards.
GATTATTGGCATTTTCAAGATTATCAGTAACTAATACATTACCTAAAAGTGAAAGCTTTACATCCTCATAATCAGGATCACAGTAACAGAAATCATAAGCTGTACCAAGATATCCCTTGGTATTATTACAGATTATTTCATCTTCATATTTAACTGTATGTGGCTTACAGACAGTAAGAGGAAGGAAAGTAGCTCGTCCACTTCTGTTCTTTTTCAGGAATTCGATAGCCTTACGAGCTGATTCCTCATCTTTAGTAACGATATGGAAAACACTGCCGGCTAAAGCAGTAGCAATAGCTTCTTCATATCCTTCTTCCGGATGAATCTCCTGTCCAATGACACCCATAATCCCATAGAAAGAAGATTTATTAGACATGATAGCCTGTACACCATTCTGATTAGCAGAAGAAAAAGGATCAGAAATAACATTCTTGAGAACTTCAAGACGATTGTTCATTCTGTTAAGAACGCTGTTTGCTTCATCTTTCTTTAAAGAAGCTTCCGCAAGATCAGCTGCTGTATTTTCCAGATTATTGTTAAGTAATTCGATATCGGCTTTCAGTTTATTAAGTCTGTCAAGACGATCATCATATTCAAATTTAGCTTCTTTGATATATGATTCCATCTCTTTGATCTTTTCTTCAGAAGAACCCATCTCGATTGCATATTTACGTTTCTCATCAATTTCGATTTTACGGGCTTCCAAGGTCTGAATCTCATTGATAACCATCATCAGTCTTTCCTGAATGCTGTTAATCTCTTTATCGTATTCCTTTAATCTAGACTTGGATTCAAAATTGGAATTTTCATGAACCTGAATAGTAGTTTCATGCATTGCCAATGTAGTTTCCAGGTCAAACAGAGACTTATCAAGTTCGCTCTTGGCCACATTCAGATTCTGAATATCGTTAACCAGAACAGCAACTTCGATCTGTTCAAGTCTTGCTTTCTTTTCGCGATAGATCTCAGCTTTCTTAGCCTGACGTTTTAAAGGAGATACCTGTCTTTCCAGTTCTGAAAGAATATCAAAAGTACGATCAAGATTCTCCTTGGTTCTTTCAAGTTTATTTAATGATTCAATCTTTCTCTTCTTATATTTTGAAACACCAGCCGCATCCTCAAAGATCTCTCTTCGATCGTATGGCTTGGCTTCTGCAAAACTAAGGACGTTGCCTTGAGAAATCATCGAAAGAGAATTCTTTCCCAGACCGGTATCCATTATAAGATCAAGAATATCTTTGTATCTGACATTTTTCTTGTTGATCAGATATTCTGCATCCTGATCGGTGTTGTAGATCCTTCTGGTAAGTTCGATCTCATCAAGATCAGAATTAAGCATATGCTTGGAATTATCAAAGACAAGTGTCACTTCAGCCATATTCAAAGGCTTACGATCCTCTGTACCGGCAAAGATGATATCTGTCATCTTTTCACCACGCAGTGACTTGACAGACTGTTCACCAAGGACCCATCTGATTGCATCAGAAATATTTGATTTACCACAACCATTCGGTCCAACGATGCCTGTTACCGGATCTTCAAAATTTATTGTTATATTATCAGCAAAGGATTTAAATCCCTGCATTTCAATTCGTTTTAGAAACATTACATCTCCTTTTTTACCCTAAATATTATAACAAAATATCTATTTCAAAAAACATAATAATAGACATTTTTCAGGAATTGATATTCAGAGGCAAAATGTTAGTGTTTTCAGTGTTTATATCGCTTGAATAATATTCAAAAATCTCAGTTAATCCTTTATTTTTTCTTATTTGATATTCATTATTTCCATCGTTCAGATGATAGAGATGATCACCAGAAATATAGCGATCAAAAGGATTTGTCTTAATATACATCAATACACGATCACCTTTTTTGAGTATATATGGATAGATATCAAGATTATTGCGTTTTTTGAATGAAACGATAAGATCATTAATTTCATTTTCATGAAGTTCGCTTGAAAGAACTATTTTTTCAAATCCCAATCTCATCAGAAACTCATAAGCATAGGAATTACATACATTAAGCGTGTAATATGCGATCTTATGATCATATTCTTTCAATAAACCACCAAATTCAGATATGACTGCATCTTTTTCGGAACAGTATTGGGAATCTTTATTGATTACATAATTAATCTTATATTTTCTATCCTTGTCACTTATATAATCATCACTTTGAACCAAAGGTCCATCATTGATTTGTTGTTTCAGATCATGAGTTTCATAATCAGTAGAGATGATCTGACGTTTAAAGCTGTTCAATCTATAATTGTTGAAAGCATCAATCGCCTCTCTTCTGATCGTATTAAGATCTTTGACAGGAAGGAAACTGTCTTTGGTATCAACGTTTATTTTTTCCAGATAATAGATTGTATCATTCAGCTTCGAGAACTGTTTACTGACAGTTTCATTGTTCAAAGGTGCATTTTTGGCCTGTTGAACAGTTATATCGCTCTGATAAAGCATTTCTAAGCCATTACAGGAGAGTTTAACTTTAGCTTGTTGACCAGGATAAAGACTAACTGAAAGATCTAAAGGAAGCTTTTTTAACGGGCTATTTTCAATCTGTTTTTCTAACAGATGATCAAGCGTTTTAAAGACATCGCCTTTGACATAAGTCTTAGTTTCTATTGAAACTGTATCCCCTTTTTCAGCCTTATTTACTAGTAAACCATTTTTATACAGTCTGTTTACGATGCAACCAAAATCATTTATTCTTATACCATCAAATTGAGCAAGATCATGATCCAGTTTGATAAGTGCAGAACCATCTTTATAAGAAATAACTTTCCCGATTCTGACACCAAGATGATTAGGAGTTTTCTGACCAAAAATGTTTTTTCTGTCATAAAGAAGATCATTGGTGAATTCTCTGTTAAAAAGCACTTTCAAATTATATAATTCATCATCACTCAGAGAGAATGATTTTCCTTCCAGATAACAATCAATAGCTTTACGATACATTCTTGTAACATATCCGACATAAGCCGCTGATTTCATACGGCCCTCGATCTTAAAGGAAGATACACCAGCTTCAATCAGTTCAGGAATATCATTAATCAGAAACATATCTCTTGGTGAGATCAGATAATCTGTATCAGTATTTATTCTTTTATTGTGTTCATCAAATAAGGAATACTTCAATCTACAGCATTGGGCACACATGCCTTTGTTTGCTGAACGATTCTTGCTGGAAGAAGACATAAGACACTGCCCGGAATAAGATACACAGATTGCACCATGAACAAACGTTTCAACTTCAATCCCCTGCTTACAAGCCTGTCTTATGAGATCAATATCAGATTCTCTGGCCAGTACAACTCTTTTAAATCCCAGTTTTTTAGCAGTTATAACACCTTCCACATTATGTACATGCATCTGAGTAGAACAGTGAAGTTCAAAATCAGGATATTTTTCTTTCAGGATATAATAAAGACCCAGATCTTGAATCAGTAAGGCATCGACATTATGGTGATAATAGAAATCAGCCATTTTAACAGCATTATTCAGTTCATTTTCCGTTAAAAGCGTGTTTAATGTAACAAAGATCCTGACGTTATGAAGATGAGCGTATTCAATCGCTCTGATCAGTTCTTCTTCATCAAAATTATTCGCAAAAGCTCTGGCAGAAAAATTCTTTCCCCCAAGATAGACAGCGTTTGCTCCATTATTTACTGCAGCCTTCAGACATTCAAAATTTCCAGCTGGTGATAACAATTCAATTTTTCGCATAGATATCTCCTATTACTGATCAGGATTATTTCCTTAACAGAGACAAGATAAACAACTCAAAGCTTGAAGAATCAGATAAGGCATTATTGCTTTTGGATCTTATATCCAGAGCGCTAAGTTCAGAAAGCAGTTCAATAATCTGCTTTCCATTAAGTTTATTCAATGTTTCAATTGCTTTAGTATAACGATATTCACTTATACCTGTTTCTTCAATAATCTCTTTTTTCTTTTTACCGATACCAGAAAGGTAAGATATCTGGTAAAGAAAACGCAGCTGATTAGCTAATAGACCAATTACAGACAAGATCGAATCATTTTCATTCAACAGTTTTCTTTCAATTGCAATAGTTTTAGAAATATCTTTATTCGTCAGAGCATTGATCATTTCGAAACTATCATTATCATCAGATGCTGTACAGAGTTTACTGATAGCTTCATTGGTGATCGTATCGGGATATAATTTCAGAATCTCCAGATTACTGTTTAATAGAGTTGCATTGCGCTTGCACATGAAAGTAAGCTGATTGATCGTTTCATTATTCATCTTCAGTTTCTCTTCCGCAATTCTTGATCTGACATAATTATTGAAGTTCTTATAATCAAGACTGTTGCAGTTTATGATCTGAGCATTTGAGGAAATCATCTTATAACATTTCAGTTTATTATTGAAATTGTTTTCGTATGTAAAAAAGACCAGTTCGGTATCATATACTGGATCATTAATATACTTTTCAAGCTCCTTAAAATCCTTATCTTCACATTTTTTGATCAGAAAAAAAGGCTGATCAACAAGAATGATGCTTTTACTAGAAAACAAGGAATTTCCATTGCAGGAATCAAGCATTTCCAGGATATTAAATTCTTTGTCCTGTCCATCAAAACGAATTATTTCGGCATCCTTATCCTTGCAGATCTCGTTGATCTTATCTTTAATAAATATCTGTTCTTCGCCACTTATGATATAAATCATTTACTTAATTATAACAAATTCATTTTTAGCTGTTTTGATATAGTCTAAGAAATATGAAAGATAGACATTTATGGTTCCGGAGTTTTTAGTAATGAAATAATCAACATTATATTTTTCCAAGGTATCAAGAACTGTTTTGTGTGGATGATCATATTGCCCATTAGTTGAGATAGAGGCGAATCTAGGCAGAATTGAAGAAATAAAGTATTCACTGCTGCCTGTATATGAACCATGATGTGAAACCTTGAGAAAATCAATTTTAAGAGGTCCATAACGATGAATCAGGATCCTTTCAGTCATTGAAGAAAGATCACCGGTAAACAAAAATGAATAACCATCAATATTAATAAGATATACCAGTGAATTATCATTATCATTTTCAAAATGGCCAAGATCAAAATGTGTGAAATGCAGATTTTTATAATCAAAACTTAGTCCCTTATCAATGATGTTTTCAATGACAAAATCATTTTTTAAATTATCTATATTGCCGTTGTGATCTGAATCATCATGAGAAATGATAAGATGTGAGATCTTGTATATCCCCTCTTTCATTAGAAAAGTACGAAGCTTATAGTAATTAAAAGGTGAACCTGTATCAATAAGCACACATTCCCTGCTGAAAGGATATCTGATCAGAGTTGAATCACCTTGTCCAACATCAATAAAGCTTACATGACATAAAGGATTATTGAATGGAGATAATAAGATCAAAACATAAAGCATGATCTTAATAAGACATTTCCTTGGTTTAAGTATCTGAAGAATCAAGATAAACATAAGAATGCCAGATATACTTAAAGAACCTCTTATACTTAAATCGTTTTCGTTTACATATGAATACAGTTCTATTATTTTAATCAGAAAAAATGAAAGACTAGGAAAAACAATAATAGATAGTGTCAGAACAAAAATAGCAATTCTGATCTTTATAAAGAAACGGAAAAATAATGAGTTTAATAGACTTATCTCACCAAAGAAAAATGATTCAATCATAAATAGAAATAGACGGAAATCATCTTCTTTTCGGAATATGCCATATAAGGAAAATAAGAGCGGTAATAGCAAGGAAAAGCCTGAAAGTAAATGATAGTTAATCAAACATAAAATAATCAGTTTAAAGCCTGTTTTATCGCTTCTGTTGAGCTTTGATTTCTCAAGTAGAATATCAGCCATGACAAGCAAAAGCTTGAGTTCATTACAAAACAATAAAAGAAAAACAATATAAAAAATAATGGCTGCAATTTTTGATTTCCTTTTCAGAAACGATAAAAAATAATACGACATCAGACCATAGCCAATAGAATAATTCAGACTGTCATATTCATTAATGTTATATATAATCTTTCTGATAAGCGATCTGATGTTTTCATCAAATCCATCAATTCTATCCTCCATAAAGCGTCGAATTGAAAAAGTAGAAAGATATACAAAATCATTACCTTTGTAGATTATATTCTTACTGATATCATTTTCGTTATTATTTAAATCATAAGAAACCGGAAAATACAATATATCACCCTGATCCAATTTCTCATCAGTAAGCAGGGCAACCTTGTAAAGGAATTTATCAACAACGTATCGTGAATTCTTCTGATATTCAACAATGCCAATAGGAATAAAGTCTTGTACATAGATATTTCTGACAGAAACAAGAAGAAACATCATTAAAGCGACTAATGATGTTTTTCTGTCAGTGAAAAGAAAATATAAGGAGCTTAAGATGAATACAAATGGATTTTTGATATAAAGATTAGCTGCAACAAAGATTCCGATTTTAAAGAGTGATATATTCCCTGATCTTATTGAATTTAGCATTTCCAATACCACTTACATTCATGATCTCTTCAATAGATCTAAATGAACCGGAATTCTTACGGTATTCAATGATCTTTAACGCAATTGATTTTCCAATGCCTGGTAATGCAGCAAGCTCAGATACTGATGCATTATTAATTGAAACTAGATGTTCCTCACTAGATGCTGGAATGATTATTATCTGATCATTGTATAATACATTTCCTAATGAAAGTTTCTGAATATCTGATGTTTTGTTAATGCCACACAAAGATAAAAGATCACCTAAAGTAGATCCCTGAGGCATTGTATATACCCCAGGCTTATCTACATATCCTTTAACTTCAACATTAATTAACTGTTCTTCATTTAAATCAAACAATCTGATCTTTAAGCTGTTGAATACCGTAAAGAACACGATCAATACTAATAAAACTATTCGCCAATACATGTTTTTGGAATCTTTCTTTTGTTTGCAGGAATTATTTCAAACTGATTAACCCTGCTGTTTCTGAATACAATCTGCGAATACGCAAGATCAGGATCCAGATCATATTTAGCTTCTGTAATTATGTAACCTTTAGGTGCTTCAATTTCTTCAATACTTAGGCTTGAAGAATAAGGCAAATCTTTAAAAGTATAAGATCCTTCATAAACATCAACATATCTGTTGAATTTAGTTTTATCTATATCTGCATCATTACTCTGATAGTAATAATAACGGCCATAAGGAATATTTTCCTTTATGAAATAATCATCATCAAATTCCACTAAATTTATATCATCACTGTGTTCATATCGATAGAAAAGATATCTATGACCATGTTTTCTTTTGATGTTAAGTGCACCTGTTATAAAGATCATTTCTTTAATTCCATCATCTTCATAGGTGATTCTGAATCTGGCACCATTGAGTTTGATTGTATGATCTGCATTTTCTTTCGTCAGCAACAGATCATATGAACGCTCACAATTTATAAAATGTATTGGTGATTCAGATCTATAATCTTTTGAAAGATATACACATGAAACATCTTTATATTCATACCCTTTTTTAGGTTCTGATTCACAAAGTATATATTCTTTATCACAAGGTACATCAGTAAAACTGTTAACCAAATTACCATCAGTAAACATTTCATCACATAACAAGACATTTAATTTTTTATAAAAGCCATTATGAAGATTAGAATCATTTGTAATGTAGATTCTTCCAGAATCAATTGTCTTATTATCTTTTAGAATATTAAAAGATGTATAACCAATCTCATCGGTATTTATCGTTACACCACTAAGATATCTGTTGTATCTTTCTGATAATTCTACCTGATAAGAATCGTTAGCTTCGTTTTCTCCCAGAACCATTTCAATGATATTAATACTTGATCCAGGTTTAATAAAATATAATGCAGGATCAGAATTATTATCGGTTATTTCATATAGTGAGAATCTGGCACCAGCAATAGGATTATTGTTTTCATCTGTCTTACTGAATTCGATCGTTTTGTACTCTTCTTTTAACCTGATCTTATATATGTATGATGGATTCAAACTGAAATCTCCTTCATAGGAATAGAGATCCTGTGACTGATTGGAAAAGTATTTAACTGATCCTTTAGAACGATGAATCGGATTAAGTCTGATATATGTATCTGGATCATCAATATCTATAACAGAATAATTAATCACATTATCAGTTATTTCATAAGATATATTCTTGCATTCAATTACATAATCATCGAGATGATCAAAGTTCAATGAATTGATGCCTCTATCAGCAACAATATCAAACATCTGCAGATTCTCTTCTGCCTTGTATTGATCAATAAGTGTTCTTAACTTATCAGCACCATAATCTTCAGCGCCCAATCCATTGTATGTGAAAGATTCATCAGTCAGATACTCCCAGATCATAAGCTGAGCAGCTATGATTGCTTCATCATTATCAAGTTCAGTGCATGCCCGATAGAGATAGTAAAGATAATCATCTTCATAAATATCCTTATGATATTTATATAAACGGGGATTATAATCAACATACGGTTCCATACAGAAACCTAATCGTTCAGTTTCTGCATTATAAAACTTTCCTACCTTGGTTCCATCATTTTGATCACAATGTTCAAGTAAGATATGAATGCTCCATTTAGACATATCTTCGTAGGTGTTTTCAGCATAAACAGATATTGAATTACATAATAGTAATAAAATAATAAGCAGTTTTCTTATATAACGCATAGTATTCCTCCATTACATAATTCAAATAAAAACTAGAATCTCCTAGATAATTTCAACTGAAAACTCTAATTCTTGAGAATCAGAAATGAATCTTACGATGTAATTTCCTGACTGATAAGGATTAAGATCGGAATAATCAACAGTAACACGTTTATTTGTGACTAGATATTGTTGTATGGTAGATATAATCGTGCTGATATCGGTACCGCAAGAAAAAGAATCAGAAGATTTTGTTAAATAGAAATAATCTTCTTCTAGATCGTACGAAATTGTTTCCTCGTGATGATTATCGGCCGGTTTAATTTGCGAATGAACTTCCTTTTCGACGATCACTTCCTTGATTACAACTTTTTCAATCACCTCAGGTTCCTTTATCTCGTAATCAAAAGAATATGTCTTCCCACCATATTTCACGATAAGCTTTTCATCATCGAAATAATGTGAACAGGAACTGTTCTGGTCAACAAAGCCGATATAGTCTTTAAGTTCAAACGAATCAGTATCTTCAATCAGTATTTCTTTGAATTGATATATCAATGAATTTGGTCTGATCTTAATATTCATAGAATACTGTTCAGCGATCGTTTTTTTAAGATACAAAAACAATGTGATATTGATAATGATCAGTAGAAAAAGAATAATAATTTTACGCATAAAAAATGAGCAGGTTTCCCTACTCATTATTTGATTCTGAATTTAATAATTCCTAGCTGATTTTAAGGATTTTTACATCATATGGTGAATCAACATGAACAGTAACGACATCGTTGACTCTATGATCAAGAATTGCTTCAGCTAAAGGTGTAACATTTGAAAGAAGACCATTTACAGGATCAGCCTCAACTGAACCAACGATTCTGTAAGTGAGCTTATTTTTAGTATCCAGTTCCTGAAGTTCTACAGTTGAACCGATTCTGACAAATGTAGCTCTCTTGGTCTCAGTGATTACTTCAGCATTCTTTATCTGATGTTCCAGTTCTTTAATTCTGGATTCAACTTTAGCCTGATGATCTCTGGCAGCATCATAATCAGCATTTTCTGATAAGTCACCCTGAGCTCTGGCGGCTTTAAGTTCTTCAATAACTTCTTCTCTTGTTACATGAATTAAAGTATCTAATTCTTTTTTAAGGTCATTAAGGCCTTCTTCTGTGACATAAAATTTCTCTTCCATATTGTCCTCCAGCCTTAAGAATTATAGCATTTTTTCATTGATAATACTATTGATTTTAGTTTTGAGCAGATCGATCGCTACAGTATTGGATTTGCCTTCCGGTATTATGATATCCGCATACTGTTTAGTTGGTTCCAGAAACTGATCATGCATCGGTTTTACGGTAGTAAGGTATTGATCGGTTATAGAATCAACAGTTCTGGCTCTTTCCTTAACATCTCTTCTAAGCCTTCTGATAAATCTGACATCAGCAGGTGTATCAACGAAGATCTTGATATCTTCAAGTTCTCTTAATTCTGGATTATAAAGAGCGAAAAGACCTTCAATTATTAATACATCACTAGGATGAATGATTTCAGTGAAATTGGAACGATTATGAACGGTATAGTCATAAGTTGGTTTCTCAATGCTTTCACCATTGATGAGCGCTTTGATATGTTCGATCATCAGATCAAAATCAAATGCCAATGGATGGTCATAGTTCGTCTTATTTCTTTCTTCCATTGGAAGATGAGACTGATCCTTATAATAATCATCCTGTTTAATAATATTGATCGATTTGGTGTATCTGAAAGCATCGATCAGAATTGATGCGATCGATGATTTACCCGAACATGTTCCACCTGCGATTCCAATAACAATAGGCTTGTTTTTCATAAATTTACCTCACTATTCACTGCAAGCTAAGAAATAATGCTCAATGTTATATTCGTGTTCTGCGTATGTTTTAGCGAATACAGTACCGCCATTGCACATATCAGCACAGAAATAGAAATAGCCTTCTGAATCATCTGGATTCAAGGCAGCTATAATAGCTGTTTCGTTAGGACAACAGACTGGTCCAGGAGGAAGTCCCTGTACAGTATAGGTATTATATGGAGAATACTGATGAGTATACTCAAGATTATCACCAACTTCGTAGCACTGATCCTTGCTCAGATCAAAGGCATAACAAGCGGTAACGGTTGAAGCCAAGACTTCTGGCTCATTTAATCTAGTTACAAATACACCAGCAATCTTCTTGGAATCTTCAGCATTGCCAGATTCCCACTGGATGATTGAAGCTAAAGTAAAGACTTCATGAGTAGTAAACTTTGAAGCATCAAATTCTGCTTTATGAGCATTATAGACATCTAATGTACGATCAAGGAATTTTCTGGTAACCTCATCGCAATTGGTGAAATCAAAGAACTCATAAGTATCAGGGAAAAGGTATCCTTCAAGATAGTATTTAACATCTTCACCAAACATATCTTCTGTTAAGAACGGATACTCATTCATATATGATCTGATAACTTCCTTGTCATTCCAATAGGCAAGAAGTTCATCTTCCTTTACTGTCGTATTTTCAGCAATCTTCTTTGCATATGCTCTGATAAAGTCACCTTCATCAAAAGAAAGAACAACAGTATCCTGATGAGCGTTTTCTGATTTAGATAAGAATTCCATCAGCTCTTCTAAAGTAATAGGATGAGATGAGCCATCTTCAGCAACGATCTTATGAGGGATCTCAAAATATCCCGCAACAAAAGAATAGCCGCTGATCAGACGATTATAGTAATAAGCAATATTGGCATCAGGAATTATGCCGTTCTCCTGCAGTTTAACAAGCGTTGACTTGCCATAGGCTCCATCATCAACAATAAACACAGTAGTCTCACATGGCGTATTTCCATCTTCACATATCTCACCATTAAGAAATGCTTTGGTAGGTTTTAAAGCAGATCTAATATAAATAATAGCTCCACTGATCAATGCGATTATGATAAATAAAATCACAAAGATAGCAATGAGGACATTTCTTTTTTTATTTTTCTTCTTCATAAGCTGATACAACCTCATCAATCATCTTCATTTCTTCCTCATCCTCAACAGGATATAGATTTCCTTCATTATCGTAGATCAGAGGATAGAGTTCATCTTCTTTTCCTTCCTCATATACAACAACATACTGTTTTTCATTGGCATCAAAAGTCATATAGATCTTCATCTGCACTTCTTTGCCATCATCATCTGTTATAAATATAGAGTTTTCTTTCATAGTTTAATATCTTTCTTTGCTGTTTATTAACGAAATAGACTCTCCGTTGCCGGAGAGTTCTATCTAAATTATTGATTTTTCAGATTCTGTTTCCAATTCTCATTATTACTTGCTTTCAAGATAATATCTTACAAGTTCTTCGATGATTTCATATCTTTCAACTTGCTGGATATTATTACGAGCATTATTGTGAGATGAAATATAGGCAGGATCATTACTGATCAGATAACCGGAGATCTGATTTACGGCATTATAGCCTCTCTCTTCAAGAGCTTTTGAAACATCCTTAAGAAGCTGCTTCATATTCTCTCTTTTGATCTCTTCTGATGTAAATAACATTGTTCTACTAGAATTAACTGAAGCCATAATACACCTCCTAATAGTTATTATACACTATATAAAATAACTAACTAAGCATATTTTCAACTTCTTTTAGAACAACAGCAGGTTCAGTATCACTTCCTCCACCCTGTGCCAGATCAGGTTTTCCACCGCCTTTACCATTAGCAAGACTGCAGGCTTTGGAAATTACCTCTCCACACTTGATTCCATTATCAAGAGCTTTTTTACCAGCAGCAGCTACCATAGACAGTTTCTGTTCATTACGATTGATAATGAAGACAAATCCACCATCCAGCTTATTTTTGATGCCATTGGCATAATCTTTCAGATTTCCATCATATCTGTCTAATGAAAGAAGCAGATAAGAGAACTTGCCGTTGTTTTTAGCCTGTGAGATCAAAGCGTTAGCTTCTTCATTCATCAGTCTTTCTTTTAAGGCCTTAAGTTCACTGTTCAGTTTGGAATTCTCATTTTTCAGCTGATCAATCTTATCCATGATCTGATCATTGTTTTTCAGTTTTAGTTCATTTCTGATAGCTGATAATCTGTTTTCATAATCTTTGAAACCATCATAAGCTTTCAGTTTGGTACACATTTCTATTCTTCTGATACCGGATCCGATTGATTCTTCAGAATTAATCTTGAAACTGCCAAGATCAGCCGTATTGGCTACATGAGTTCCGCCACAGAATTCTTTAGAAACATCTCCCATTGAAACAACTCTGACTTTATCACCATATTTTTCATCAAACAGAGCGATCGCACCAGTCTTTTTGGCTTCATCGATGCTTAATACTTCTGTTACAACAGGAAGCTGTTCAGCAATATATTCATTAACAAGTCTTTCCACTTCAGCCAGCTGTTCATCTGATACCTTCTCATAATGTGAGAAGTCAAATCTTGCATAATCCTTGCAGACATATGAACCAGCCTGAGCGATATGATTACCAAGTACTTTGATAAGTGCAGCCTGAAGAAGATGAACTGATGAATGGTTTGCCCTGATCTTCAGACGATCTTCACTATTGATGACCAGATCAAGAACATCACCTTTATTGATCTTACCTTTGTTTACCTTGACATGATGTAGGAATTGACCATTTGGAGCTTTCTTGACATCGGTTACAACTGCTTCGATTTCATCATTACGGATGATTCCGGTATCAGCACACTGTCCACCAGATTCAGCGTAGAAACATGAATGGTCAAAGACAACTTCACCTTCTGTATCGATACAATCGGTTTTCTTTCCGGCATTGAATAAAGCGACAACCTTGGCGTTATCAGTATCGTGATCATAGCCAGTAAATTCAAACGGATCTTTTAAGTTAAGAAGATCTTCTGACTGATTGTGCATAGATTCTTCAACATCTCTGGCATTTCTGGCCATTTCTCTTTGTTTCTCCATGCATCTGTCAAATCCTTCAAGATCACATTTCAATCCTTTTTCTTCTGCTGATTCAACTGTCATTTCTTTAGGGAAGCCATATGTATCATAGAGTTTAAAGATAACTTCACCTGATAAAACGCCATTTGAAGCTTTTTTAAGCTCATCCTGAAGCAGTTTTTCACCATTTGATAAAGTAGCCAGGAAAGATTCTTCTTCTTTCAGAATCAGTTTCTTGACAAAGTCTTTCTTCTCCAGAAGATATGGATAGAAATCTTTCATATTGTCACAGACAACATCAACAAGTTCATAAAGGAATGGCTTTTCAATACCGATATTACGTCCATAGCGCATAGCTCTACGTAATACTCTTCTTAATACATAGCCTCTTCCTTCATTTGAGAATGTTGCGCCATCAGATAAAGCAAACACACAAGTTCTGATATGGTCAGCAATAACACGATACGCCATCTTATCATCAGCATATTTCTTATTCGCATATTTCTCTGCTTCATGAATGTATGGTAAGAACAGATCAGTATCAAAATTAGTCTCACCATCCTGAATCAGAGCTGTCAGTCTTTCTAAGCCCATTCCGGTATCAATATTCTTCTGTGGAAGTTCCTTGAAGTCCTTACGATCAACACCTTCTTTGGCATCATATTGAGAGAAGACGACATTCCATACTTCGATATAACGGTCATTTTCCAGCTCTTCAAAGAAAGCTTTTTCACCAAGATGCTGAGGATCATATTTTTCTCCACGATCATAATAGATCTCAGAATCTGGTCCACTAGGACCCTCGCCTATCTGCCAGAAATTGTCATATGATTTTAAGATATGTTTTGGATTAAAACCGATAACTTCTGTCCAGATACGATATGCTTCTGTATCATCTGGATAGACAGTTACATAGAGTCTGTCAGGATCAAAACCAATCCATTCCTTGGATGTCAGAAATTCATAAGCAAATTTCAAAGCATCTTCCTTGAAATAATCACCGATAGAAAAATTACCAAGCATCTCAAAGAAAGTATGATGTCTTGCGGTCTTACCGACATTTTCAATATCATTAGTTCTGATACATTTCTGTGCATTAGTGATTCTGTTACAGCGAGGTTTTTCACGACCATCAAAATATTTCTTTAATCCTGCTACACCAGCATTGATCCATAACAGAGTCGGATCATTAATTGGTACCAGCGAAACACCTGGTTCTACCATATGTCCCTTTGATACAAAGAAATCCAGAAATTTCTGTCGCACCTGATTACCTGTCAAATTGTTCATCTTAGTTTCCTCCAAAATAAATAAAACGTCCTTAATTCTAAGGACGTCAATTAATAACGCGTTACCACCTTAGTTCAAATATTACTATTTGCCCTCAAATCTTTAACGCAGATGTTACGTCGAACATTACTTCGAAACATAGAAGTAGCTTCAACTGTCGCCCCTGTATCTTTTCAGCTAACGATACTCTCTGTGAAAGTTAAAACAGTCTACTGATCTTCCCTAATATATTAACATAATAATCCTAAAAATTAATGGATTTTATCACTCATTGCGATAATTCTTAAAATGATTGGTGAAAGAATAACATTGGCCATCAATTCAACCAGAAAGTTTCCGCCTACAAGTCCCAATATCATATACTGACCAACATTAGCAAAACCAAGACCTTCAGACCATTGTGTTATCGTTGGCATGAAAAACAAAAGACAACCAAGTAAGAAGATTCCCGTATTAGTGATAGGACACATGGCTGCTGAAAGAACAGTAGCAACCGTCTTGTTTTTAGAAAGACTCTTATAGACTAAACCCGAAGCAAATCCGGCTAATGATCCTTTCAGAATTACTGTCAAGATAGTTCCAATAACACTAACTGCTAAAAAAGAAGCAGCATCTCCTGATAAAAGAACGACCATGCCAAACACAAAGCCCAGCCAGGCACCAGCACTAGGTCCATATAATGCTGCACCAACAACGATTGGTATAAGGACCAATGAAATTGAAAAAGGGCCAAACTTTATGAATGATCCCAGCATCTGCAGAATTATGACGATTGCTGTAAAAATACCGATGACACTGATTTTTTTGATTTTCTCACTATTCATTTTCTAATCTCTCCAATAGACTGGTGTGTCTTTTTCTGATCATGTGGTTTAAACTCTGTTTAAACAATGATTCGTCTCCTATTATAACAAGTTTATTCTTTGCGCGCGAAATAGCTGTATAGATCAGATTTCTGTTAAGCATATGTATATTATTCCTGTTAAAGATGAAATAGACTATACGATACTCAGATCCCTGTGATTTATGAACAGAAAGTGCATATGCTAGAGATATATCACTCAGATCTTCAAAAGGATAAAATACATATGTGCCGGCATAATTGACCATCAATGATTTTTCTTTCTCATCGATATCTTCCAATATGCCTATATCACCATTGTAGACATCTTCACTAGGCCTGTTTTTTAATTGCAGGATCTTATCGTTTTCCCGATAGATGTATTTACCAGATCTTCTTTCTTTTTTACTAAAATCAGCAGGATTAAAGGCACTCTGTAACATGATATTCATATTATCTATACCCCAAAGGCCTTTATACATCGGAGCAAGGATCTGTACATCATCGAGACTGTTTCCCTCTTCAAGATCTTTTTGAATCAGAGAAATAAGATCCACATGACTCCTGTTAATATCGTAAAAGACAATATCCTTATTGTACCTGCTTAGCTCGACATCGTTACGGATAATGTCGTTGGCAAGAGAGATGATCTCGTTTCCTTGAGATTGGCGATAATTACTTTCCAGATGACATACCGGGATCTTTCCTGAACTGATCAGATCATTAAGCAGATTGCCAGGTTTGATCGAAGGAAGCTGATTGTTGTCACCGATGATACAGATCTTTTTGATCCTGCCGGATGCCTTAAGCAGACAGGCAAAAAGATTATTATCTACCATGGAGAATTCATCGATTATCAATGCATCATATAGAATTGGATTATCAACATCAAATACAAAAGTATTGGTTTCCTTGTTCCATCTAAGCAAGGAATGAATCGTCTTGGATTCTACATCACAGATCTCATTGATCCTTTTGGCAGCTCTACCGGTTGGGGCAACAACCATCAGATTGGAAAAAGGAAAGTAATCCCTGAACATTGTGACCATCGTTTTAACGATCGTCGTCTTGCCAGTTCCAGGACCACCGGTAATGATCGATATTCCTTCGCTAAAGAAATTGGCTATTGCCTCCTTCTGTTTTTCGTCATATCTGATCTGAAGATCATTTTCGCAATTACCGATTCCTTCCTGGATCAATACATCATCAAGAAAAAGATCCCCCTCAAAATGATTCAGAAATTGCGCAATATAAGCTTCATCAAAATAGTCACTGTAAATATAATAGCGTTCATTCTCCTGATACAGATATTTCTGGTCAAGACATCTGGAAATGATCTCTTCCAGATTATCCATGCCACCATAGTGTTCTATAAGTCTGATCAGTTCATTTTTTTCCAGATAGATATCGCCTGTTGAAAAACAGTATTCTTTGATCAGATAGATCAGATATGCTTCTTTGTATTTATTTTCAGCATCAGAAAACTCGATTCTGGAAGCATAGTTTCTTACTTTATCAAAAGATACGCCATAGACATCATGATAGAAACGGAATGGATTATCTTCAGCAATTTCCATCGTGGCATATTTATAACGATTATAGATCCTTTGAGCATCCGAATTATTAAAACCATTCGAAACCAGATGAAGCATGATCTCATTCTGGGGATCATTCATGGCTTCAAAGCCGCTTTGTAAAGAAAGAAGCTGCTTCTCAGTCAGATCTACTTCGAAGATACGGGAAGGATCTTCTTTCAGGATTCTTAAGGTATCATTTCCAAAAAAATCATAGATCTTTTCGGCAGCCTTTTTACCTATACCGGGAAAAGTCTTACTTTTAAGAAAGGAAACGATCTCTTCCTTTTTGGTTGCGATATATTTTTCAACTGTCAGAATATTAAACTGAAATCCATATTTATAGTGTTCAACATAAGATCCTGACAGGATATATTTGGTATTCTTTTCAAAATCAAAAGATGGACCGGTAACAGTAATGGTTCCTTCATCAGTCTTAAAACGGGCGACCATATAATTATCGGAACGATAAACTGTATGAACAAATTCACCTTCAAGCAGTTCGATCAGATCGTTATCCATTCTTTACACGTTCCATGAGCCACTTGTTTACTTCATGTCCATCTATATAGGTATTATCAATAATACCGCCACCTAACAGCATTCCATCCTTATAGAATACTGCCTGCTGTCCAGGTGTTACGGCCTTGATTTTTTGTGGATAGCTAAGTAAGGCGTTACCATCAGGAAGCCTATGAAAATGAACAGGATTATCCTGCTGGCGATAACGGAATTTACATTCCATGTCTAATTCATCAGGAATGTTTTCGATCCAGTTTATATCAGTTATTAGAGCACTATCAGAATACAGATACTCTTCATTTTCAATCGAAGTAAGATATAGTTCATTCTTCTTTACATCTTTACCAACACAATAATATGGACCTCTATTGCCGCCAACACCAAAACCTTTGCGCTGTCCTAAAGTGTAATAATAAACCCCCTGATGTTTGCCAATGACTTCCAAAGTATCAATATCGATGATATTGCCCTCTTTCATTGGAATATAGTTCTTGAGAAATTCCCGGAAGTTTCTTTCACCAATAAAACAGATTCCGGTCGAATCCTTTTTATCTGCGATCGAAAGATCCAGCTTATGAGCGATCTCACGTACTTCATCTTTTACAATATCGCCTAATGGGAAAAGACAATAATCCAATGCACTCTTATCAACCTGAGCCAGGAAATATGACTGATCTTTATTCTGATCAGTGGCCTTATAGTAATGAATTTCAGAATCTTTTTCCACTGACTTGAAATAATGACCGGTAGCGATCTTATCAAAACCATTATCTTTCGCAAACTTAAGGAAATAATCAAATTTAATATATTTATTGCATAGTATATCAGGATTTGGTGTTCTGCCTTTTTCATATTCATCAATGAAATTCTTAAAGACATAGTTCCAGTATTCTTCGATATAATCACTTCTTAAAAGTTTTAAGCCCAGTTTATCAGCTACGCTTTTGGCATCGTTGTAGTCGGATTCTTGCGGACAAATATCATTATTCAAGGTATCGTTGCCTAATGTGTCATTATTTAAAGCAGAATCCCAGTTACGCATAAAACAGCAGGTAACATCGTAACCTGCTTGTTTCAAAAGATATGCGGCAACAGCGCTGTCAACTCCGCCTGATAAACCAACTAAAACTTTCAGCATTCCTTCCTGATCTGTCCGCATGTATCATAATGTGGACATTCCTCTTCACATCTGGAAATAGATTTCAGTTTATTGAAAAGTTCAATTTCTTCCTCATCATATCCGACCTGCATATTCTTATCATCTATTATGATCGGTCTTTTGAGGACAGATGGATTGGATACAATAAAATCACAAAGTTCATTGATCGACATGGAATCGATATCGTATTTATTCTCCTGAATGATCTTTGATCTTTTAGAGATGATATCATCTGTACCATTATCAGTTCTTGAAATGAGATATTTGATCTCTTCCTTATTCAGAAGTGTATTAAAAATATTCTTTTCAATAAACTTGAGATGCTTATCCTTGAGGTAAGTCTTAACCTTTCGGCAAGATGAACAACCTGGTGAAGTATAAATAACTATCATACAAGTATTATACAATAAACGGGTTTGATTTTATTCATCCTAATGAGTTATATTGTTTATAGGAAATAGTAGTCAGAACTTATGGACTTTAGAGAAGATACGGATGGTGAAAGTATCTGCCGATATTCTGATGAATTGGGACCTGCATTATGGCCGGCATAAGTCGGTTACGTAGATCTGCGTTAAAGATAAAAGTAATAAGTTAAGGTGGTACCGCGCATTTGCGCCCTTTCTATCACCTTTTTTAATTGGAGGAGAATTTATATGAAAAGAATGCTTTCAGGAATCAAGCCAACTGGTCAGCTGACTCTTGGCAACTACATAGGAGCCTTAAGAAACTTTGTTTCTTATCAGGATGATTATGAAATGATCGTATTTATTGCGAATCTTCACTGTATTACGGAATACCAGGATCCTGCAGATCTGAGAAAAAATCTGACTGATGCAGTTGCGCTTTATCTGGCTTGTGGTCTGGATCCAAATAAATCAACGATCTTCCTTCAGACTGATGTTCATGCGCATGCGGAATTAGGTTACATCATGGCTTGTAACACCTATCTGGGAGAACTAAACAGAATGACCCAGTTCAAGGACAAATCAGCTAAAGGTGAAAAGAATATGACAGCTGGTCTATATACCTACCCTTGCCTGATGGCAGCTGATATCCTGCTATATGATGCCAATTATGTTCCGGTTGGTGAAGATCAGAAGCAGCATGTTGAACTTACCAGAGATATCGCACAGCGTTTCAATAATAAATATGGTGAGACCTTTGTTATACCAGAACCGCTCATCGCCAAAGTAGGTGCCAGAATAATGTCATTATCTGATCCAAGCAAAAAGATGTCTAAATCAGATGAGACCAACAAAGGTTGTATCTATCTGCTTGATGATCTCAAGACTGCTCGTAAAAAGATCATGTCTGCGGTTACCGACTCAATTGGTGTCATCCAGCTTGATAAAGCTAATCAGCCTGGCTTATATAACCTGATTGAGATCGCTTCTGCCTTAAGTGGAAGAACAATGGAAGATATCGTAAATGAATATTCCGGTCAGGGTTATGGAAAGCTGAAGACCTACGTTGCAGATGTCGTATGCAGTGAAATGGAAAAGATTCAAAACAGATACAATGAAATCATTGCTTCCAGACAGATAGAAAAGATCTTGATTGATGGAGCTGAAAAAGCCTCAAAGATCGCCGATAAAACTTTACAGGATGTCAAGAAAAAGATCGGACTGGAGATTAAGTATTAATCTTCATCATCTTCATCAGTAAGACCGGAATTAAGCCTGTTGAATCTTCTGATGATTTTGGATGAAGTAGTATTCAGATTATAGAAAGATGAGCCCAGAACTTCATATGCCTTATAGAGTTCCTGGGTTCTTTTTTCATACCTTTTAAACTCAATTGATAGTTCAGAAAGAAGCTTAGCTATCTCCTGAGCCTTTTCGTCTTTTCTTTGTCCAAGATAAATTGACTTGATAGCCGTAATATAGGCCATCAGAGTTGTTGGAGAAACAATATAGACTTTCTTTTCATAGGAATAATCAATAACTTCCTGGTATTTACCATATATTTCCGCAAAAACAGCTTCTGAAGGAATAAACATGTAAGCCATATCAGCTGTAGTGCCATCAATAATATACTTTCTGCTGATATCATCAATATGTTTCTTCACATCATCTCTGAACTGTTTTCTGGCTGTTTCTCTTGTCTTTTCATCCAAATCAAAATCATAGATACGACGATAGTTCTCTAAAGGAAACTTGGAATCAATACAGATAAGTCCCATTGTCTCAGTTCCAAATACGACCGCATCTGCAATGCTGCCATTAGGAAGCTTAAATTGCTTATCAAACAGGTCTCTATTGTCACCATAGGCTGATTCTAATAGAGAATAGAGTTCTATTTCACCAAAACTGCCTCGGCTTTTCTTATCAGTCAGTACATTCTGCAAGGAAATGATATCTTCAGAAAGATCATTCAGACTTTTCTGTGTCTCATCGATCCTGATCATTTTCTCACTCAAATCTTTAAACACTTCGTTAGTAGACTTGTATGACTGAATCAGATTGGAATTGACTCTTTCTGAAAAACTGTTGAATTCACCATTTATACTTCTGTTGAAATCAACAAAATCCTTATTAAGCGTATTCCTGATCTCATAGATCGATTTACTTAACTCATTATTAAGATCATTGGTCTTCTTGGCATTATTAAGAACAATCAGAAGAATCAGAATGATGCTTAATACAAAAAGTGCTGCCATTATCAGCAACAACAGATTATTATCCATTACTCTTCCTCGTTATCAAGATAATCCTTCAACAGTTCCCAGCGTGAAGTAGTATTATCATCTTTATCTTTGTTTACAAAAGACAATATAAAAACATCTATGGCATAGAAACACATAAAGATCATCGTAAACAGTGAAATATAATCAGAAAGATTCTTAAGCATCGTTTTCTTCTCTTAACTTATTATACAATTCTTCTGCCGTCTTGGAATTAAGAACACTTTTAAGTTCATCAAGTGAAAGAGTCTTAATATTGGCAATCGTCTTATACTTGCGTAATAGCTTTACCCTGGACTTAGGTCCAAGACCTTTGACATCGTCCAGGACTGATTTATAAACAGCTTTCTGTCTGAGTTTTTTATGATAGGTTATCGCAAAACGGTGAACCTCATCCTGCATGTTCGTCAGAAAGAAAAACATATTGGAATCTTTTTTAAT
>CAMNFQ010000011.1 GCA_946537295.1 uncultured Bacillota bacterium | reverse complement strand
TATTTTCATCAGCCTTATTTTCATCAGCGGTTTCAATATCCAGTTCTCTATCATCGTTATCAACAATTTCCTTGCTGATAGGATCATCAGTTTCTTTATCATCTGACTTTGCATCATCTTTTACATCTGAAGTGAACTGTTCAATCTCTTCATCATCAAGTACCGAATCAAGACTATAGAAATCAAGCAGCTTATTAAGTTCTGCCTTTTCCTCATCCGGTGTCATTGCATCAAAATCGACATCCATCATTTGAGACAGCTCATCTGAAAGTGACATTTTCTTTTCAGGAGCTCTTAATTCTTCTTCATCAATGAAACTATCAAAAACTTCTCCACCTGCATGCAGAAGTGATTCAACTGTTGATTGCGCATCGCCAAGTGATTCATCGAGATCATATCCCATCGATTTCTTCAAGGCGAGTAGATCGTTTTCTTTAAGGTCTGCCAACGAAGCTCTGGTCTTATCATCTGCGTTTTTGTCCAGATAATCGACTGCCTTATTAACAAAACCCAGCAACATTAAGTTTTTAGGTTTCACTTTTCCTCCTGGTTAAGACGAGTATACCGTCACCAACGTCATCATTCATCATTATATCAAAACGCTTATCATTATGCACATTTTCTCTAAATTTAACAATCTTTTTAACCAGATTACGCAGGTTTTTGGAAGCAATCGTATCAACTTGGAATACCAGTGAATGAAAGATCATATTATCAAAGATCATATAACCATCATCCTTGAGGTTAGGCAAAAACATTTCCATATACTTCTGGTACTGTGCTTTGGCTGCATCAACAAAAATCAGATCATACATCTTGTCGGTATGAAAATCTTCGATCGCCATGAAATGAACTGTGATCTGTTTATCAAGTTTATTCTCAGCGATATTGACGATAGCCTGATCATACATATCCTTATTTTTTTCGATCGTATCGATATGGATATCCTTATCAAGCTTAGCCATCTCCATGGAGGAATAGCCTACTGCCGTGCCCAGTTCCAGGATATCTTTACAATGGTGTTCCTTAATAAAATTTAAAAGAAAGGCTAGCCCCTCATCTTTGATGATGGGCACACCTTCCTTTAATGCTTTTTCTTTTATTTCATCAATCATTTCAGGATCTGCTTGACATAGGAGATGAAGCCTTCACATTTTTCCTTGGCCTTCTCCATACTTGTATCCTTGACGGAAAGATAACATTTACATTTTGGTTCAGTTCCTGAAGGTCTGATCGCAATGAATGATCCATCTTCAAGATAGTACTTCAAAACATCTGATACATCATGTTTGATGAAGTCTTCAACCTTGCCATCTTCATATACTTTCTGTAACTTATAGTCTTCAATCTTGAGAGTCTTGAAGCCTGGAACCTGTAATGGATTGTTACGGATATTGCTCATGATTTCCTGCAGTTTTACAGCACCATCAGCACCAGGAAGCATGATTGAGAATTGAGTATCGTAATAGTATCCAACCTTCTCATAGGCTTCATTCATGACATCCATCAGAGTCTTTCCTTGAGAAAGATAATAAGCGCATGCTTCAGCCAGTAAAAGACAAGCCTGTGTTGCATCCTTATCACGGACAAACGGCTTGATCAGAGAACCATATGATTCTTCATAACCAAAGACATAGGTCTTCTCATGATTCTTTTCATACTGTCTGACCTTGTTACCGATATATTTGAAACCGGTAAGTGTTCTTTCATTATCACAGCCATGATATCTGGCAATAGCTTCACCGATGTCACTGGTAACAACAGTATTGAACATGCATGGATTATCAACCTTGATACCCAGATCTTCATAAGTTGAAAGAATGTATTCCAGCAGTAAAGCACCAGTCTGATTACCATTAAGGACAATGTATTCACCATTGTGTTTGATACCAACACCCATTCTATCGCCATCAGGATCACATACCAGTAACAGTTTGGCATCAATATCCTTAGCAAGTTTCAAAACTTCTTCATAAGCACCTGCTTCTTCCGGATTTGGTGTCTTGGTGTTAGAGAAAGCTGGATCAGGATTTGATTGGCATTCTACCGCAACAACATCATAACCGGCAATCTTCAAAGTATCCATAACCGGATGATAAGAAGTACCATGTTCTGGTGAGAAAGCGATCTTGAAATCCTTATTGAGATCTTTTCTTAACTGAATAGAAAGACAATCGGCATAATATGCCTTATCAACTTCTTCATTTACAACATGAATCAGAGATTCATCATAGTTATCTGCAGGTTTGATATCAAGAATATCACCAAGCTGATCAATCTCATCAATAACCTTTGAAGCCAGTTCCGGAATAAGCTGACATCCGGTTTCATCATACAGCTTATATCCGTTGTATTCTTTAGGATTATGAGAAGCTGTGATCATGATACCACCATCACATTTGAAATATCTTACCGTATATGAAAGTTCTGGTGTAGGTCTTAATGAATCAAAGATATATGTTTCAATACCATTACCAGCTAAAAGCTTTGCACAATCAAAGGCAAATTCCTTGGAATTGAATCTGTTGTCATAGGCAATAGCTACAGAATGCTTGCCATTCTTGTTGAGATAGCTCGCAAAACCTTGTGTTGCTTTTCTGATCGTAAAGATGTTGAGTCTGTTAGGACCTAAGCCCATCAGACCTCTCATACCAGCAGTACCAAAAGCGATATCTGTATAGAAAGCATCTTTGATCTGCTGATCAGACATAGCTTTTAATTCATCTTTCTGTTCATTACTCAGATTTGGATGGTTTAACCATTTTTCATAAGTTTCTTTATAATCCATTATTCTTACCTTTCCTATATAGTTAAAACAAGGGAAGAATTATCTTCCCTTTTTTGTTTTACTGAATTACTTTCTGTGTTCTTAAGATGTCTTCGATTGCTGCAACTGCTGCATCTTCGTCTTCACCTTCACAAGTAATAGTGATTTCAGACTGAGTAGGGATGCCTAATGACATAACACCCATAATTGATTTCATGTTTACAGATCTCTCTTTAAATGAAACCTTCACATCACATTTGAATTTACTTGCAGCGTTTACAGCGACCGTAGCAGGACGAGCATGTAAACCTACGGGATCAATTACCAATACATTGATTTCCTTCATGACCAACCCTCCATTTCTTTAATGCGATAATAATTTCTAATAAATATTATAAAATTGAAAGCGCTTTAATTCAATATCAATTTGTAACATTTTTCATGAATTTTTAAGTGTTATTTTACTTATGGTAAGTCTCATGATTCAGTATCTTGAAACAACGATAAATCTGTTCAAGAATGATGAGTCTGCTCATCTGATGTAAGAAAGTCAGATCAGATAATTTAAGCTTTTCATCAGCCCTCTTACGAAGTTTATCTGATAAACCTAAGGATCCCCCAATTACAAAACAGATCTTGGAATGGCTGATAAATAATCTGTCTATCTTTTCCGCAAGTGAAACAGAATCGATCATTTTCCCATGAAGATCCAGCAAGATGACATATTCATCATCACTGATCTTGCTTAAGACTCTTTCCCCTTCTTTTTCTAATACTGCTGTTTCATTATCAGTTATGGGCTCGTCTTTTACTTCAACGATCTCAAGCTTGTGATAACGCCTGATCTTTGTGACATAATCTTCAATCAGGGCGTTAAGATTCTTATCTTTGATTTTTCCTACACAGATCAGTCTAATCATGGCTGACACTTACACTTGCTTGAAGGGTTTCACTGTTACGAATATATTCAAAGCTTAATTCCGCAACATCCGCATGGACCGCCAGAAGATAGTCATTGAGATTTCTGATATCCTGGCCATTGATCTTGGTGATGATATCCCCGCTTCTGATACCAGCTTCAAAGCCTAGAGAATTCTCTCTGACCTTGCTGATATAGAATCCATCAACTACATCTAAGGCAATATTGAGATTGGTCTTTTCATAGTTCATCATCTCACTGATGAAAGTACCTTTTAAACCAAGATTGTTTCTAATGCTAGATTGTGTACTGATCAGTTCATCAGCAATGATCTTTATCTCATTAGAACTGATTGCCATTGAAAAATTATTAGAAAGCGACATCGTATTCATACCGATGACTTCACCATTCATGTTGATCAAAGGTGAACCGGAATATCCGGCCTGTAGACCAGAACTGGTTTCTATAACATCAAGATAATAAAGATATTTTTCTTCATCAACAGTGATGCTGTTTTCAATCGTAACCCGATTATCGGAAACCATGCCCAGTTCCACGTTGCCCGCATGTTCGATCGATACTGGTGTACCGATGCTGATCACAAATTCACCCTGTTTCAATAAGACGGCATCACCTAATTTTAACGGTTCAATATTATATGGCGTCATAACTCTTAGTACTGCCAGATCGGTATAGATATCATGTCCGATCAGATCAGCCTTTTCTGTATAGGTCGAACCAAAGGTCACTTCAATCGAATTGACATTGCTGACACCATGATAAGCGGTAATGATATAGACAGAATCTTCATTCTGACGATAGACAAAACCGGAAAGAATATTATTGTCAGCATTGATTGTCACAACTGAAGATTTAGATCTACTTATTACATTAGTCAGATCACTAGAAATACCATTTATCACATACTCGTTGATCACATTTTCATCACTGTTTTTCTTGAACGAAAAGATCTCGCTGGATAAGATGATCAGCCAGATAAACAGAATTATTATTAATAGATAGATCAGTCGATTATTTTTCATATTTTATACCTATCAGTCTATTGCGTTACATGGCAAGAAGTTGCAGGCGTTAACTCTGGTTCCGTTTACTTCAAAAGTCAGATGCAGATGCACACCATCCGATCGGCCGGTATTACCCATCTGGCCAAGAATCTGGCCTCTGGTGATATTCTGTCCTTCTTCAACATAAGCCGGAACATTCAGATGCATATACATGGTACGGACACCATTCTGATGGTTGATTATACAGAAGTTGCCCATATCATAACGATAGCCTACGGAGTCAACGACACCACTATCTACCGCATAGACTGGCGCATACTTCTCATATCGATTGACCATATCAGTTCCGGTATGTCCAAAGTAACAGCCCCAGTGACAGGTAATGTGTGGGTTGTCGATCGGCCAGATGTAGTTTCCGGTACCGACCATGATAACCTGCTTGGTTCCTACCGCAATGACGCCTCGTTTTGGCTGTTTGATGATTGTTTCAGATAAAGCTTCACCTGATTCCAGGACACCGTTGATCCACTTCTCTTCGTAAAGCACATTCTTGATACCGGATTCTTCCTGTATCCTTATCTCATAGACACCAACTTCCAGTTCCTCATCTTCTACATATTCTGGAACTTCTGGAACGATATATTGCTGAGCAAGACGTTGCTTGGTTACTTCGATCGTCAATGGTGAAGTATAGTATGTGACATTGAGTTCCATGCCAGGCGTGATGATCTGGTTTTCTGATGATAACTTATCAGGGTTAAGCATAACCAGCTGTCTAGGAGACATATCACCAAAATAGTAACCAACACCCTGCAGGGTATCGCCTTCTTTAACGGTATAGTATTCTCTGTTTTCGTTTCTTCCATAACATAAGAAACGATAGATCTCATCAGCGTTTTTCAGAATCGAAGAAGGAGAAACGATAGCTTCTTTGGAAGTGATATTTTCATGTAACAGAATGCCTGTTTCAACAATACCTAGTTCTGATGGCGATTCAATCTTTTCTCCCCTCATCAGCTTCTGTATGGCATCTTCAGAAATGAAATTAGTATAGAAACGGTGTAAGGCTGTATCAAAATCATCGTAGTTCTTGACGTAGATGATCTCAAAAACACCATCAGCAGTTGATAGTTCGATGGCAGTAGTCTTGACACCCAGAAGATCATTATTGACCAGATACTCCATGATCTGATCATCGACATTGGCGAAATTAGCATAAGTCTTTTCTCTGGCGATATAGACATTATCACCTAGACCTAGTTCAGTATCAGGGAAGTCATTTTCATAGTCTTTATACTTTTCAGCGATCAGAGAATCGAGATATTTACGATCAGTAATGACACCGATCAGTTTTCCTTCGTAATAGATCTTGTCATAGGCCTTTTCTTTATCACCATATGAAAGGATCTCTTGTGGTACAAGAGACTTATCATTTTCGGTATTGGCGATTATCTGTCCCTGTTCTTTTCTTATCAGTGGTAAACCATAGACGATAAGAATAGAAAGGATCAGTGAAAATATGACAGCTAAAACTTTTTTCAATTAGAATTCCTCATCACTGTTCTTGATGCTGTAGAAGGCATTGATTTCCTTCTGGAAGGCCAGCAGGATCTTACCGGTAGGACCGTTTCTGTGTTTTGCCAAAAGAAGTTCAACATCTTCTCTTTCATTGGAAGCATTATCTTCATGATTATAATAGGCATCACGATATAGAAAAAGAACCAGATCGGCATCCTGTTCCAGAGCTCCGGATTCTCTTAAGTCTGAAAGCATAGGACGCTTATCCTGACGCTGTTCAACACTACGTGAAAGCTGTGACAAGGCAACGATCGGAACATTGAGTTCACGGGCCATAGCCTTAAGACGACGGGAAATATCCGACACTTCCTGCTGACGTGAATCAGACTTGCCTGTTGCCTGGATCAGCTGAATATAGTCGACAATGATCAGATATAAACCCTGATCCTGAGCCAGTTTACGGGCCTTGGCATACATTTCGGAAACCTTGATACCTGGAGTATCATCAATATAAAAATTCTGTTTACGCAGTTCTAATGAAGCCTGGTTGACACTGGACCATTCGGTATCATTAAGATTACCGGTTCGAAGCTTTTGTATATCTACTTTTGATTTAGCTGCAAGGATTCTCATGGCAACCTGCTCAGCAGGCATTTCCAGTGAGAATATCGCTACAGCACCAGGCGTAATGGCGGCTGAATTAAGTGCCAGATTTAGCGCAAATGCGGTTTTACCCATTGAAGGTCTGGCAGCCAGGATGATCAGATCACCCTTTTGAAAGCCGGCCGTCTTGGAATCAAGATCAGAATAACAGCTCTTGACACCGGTTATATCAGTACCGGCTTCCTGAATTGCTTCAATATGTCTGATCAGATCAGAAAAGACCTGATCACCATTCTGGAAATCAGAACTGGTTTTTGATCTGGTGACATCTGTTACTTTCTTTTCAACATTTTCCAGCATCTCATCAACTGAAACAGAAGAATCATAGGCATCATTGCTTATTTCTTCACCAACTCTGATGACCTGTCTGGCTAATGATTTATTCTTGATTATTGCGATATAGTCCTTGGTGTTGCTGGCAGAGATAGTGGTATTGGCCAGATGCATCAGATAGTCAAGACCACCCACTTTGTCAAAAACACCAAAATCTTTCAGTTTACTTGAAAGAGATACTGTATCGACTTTTTCCTTGTTTTCATACATTGCCATCATCATCTTGTAGATGATCTGATGTTTTTCCAGATAAAAATCATCTGCAGTCATTGCAGCATCTACGGTTTGCCTCATAGCATCGGCATATAGGATGATATTACCCAAAAGAGAC
Organism: uncultured Bacillota bacterium; assembly: GCA_946537295.1. GTDB lineage: Bacteria > Bacillota_I > Bacilli_A > Erysipelotrichales > Erysipelotrichaceae > Colivicinus. The sequence goes on along the minus strand of CAMNFQ010000011.1, from coordinate 20,895 downwards.
TCTTCAGCCTCAATTGAATAAGGCATTACTTTATTGCTCATTCTATTCCTCGATCAGTCTTACTTTAATGATACCAATAACATCCTTATATAATTCAACTCTGATCTTATAGATTCCTAAACTGTTTAATGGTTCATTATCTTTAATTTTACGTTTATCAATAGTGATACCCTGTTTCTTCAATGCTTCTTCGATCTGTTTTGTTGAAATCGAACCAGAAACTCTTCCTTCTTTTGCCTTAACTTTGAATTCCAAAGTCTTAGTCTCTAAAACCTTCTTGAGTTCTTCAGCTTCTTTTCTTTTTTCAGCATCGATTTCTGCTGCTTCTTCCTTCTGTTTTTCCAGGATCTTCTTGGAAGCATCAGATTCCATAACAGCCAGACCACGGGCAATCAGAAAATTGCGGCCATAGCCATCAGCAACTTCTTTTATATCACCTTTTTTACCAAGTTTTGGTACATCAGATATCAGTATTACTCTCATTATTCTCTTCTCCTTTAAAATAATCATCCAGGACTTTAAGCAGTTCAGCTTCCAGTTTTGGAACACTGCTGTCAGTTACCTGCAATCCGGCAGCTGTCATATGTCCACCACCCTTCATCTTTTCCATGATGACCTGAACATTGATCTTGCCTTTAGAACGGGCCGAAACAACGACTTCGTTCTTATCAGAATTACAGATAACGAAGGCTGCTTCGATCTCTTTTGACTTGACCATCATATCACAGGCCTGTGATGCAATGGAACGGGTAAAATTACCTTCAGCTACCGATGCGATAATCACATCATTCTTATATAGTTTACCTGAATTAATGATACGGCTTCTATCTATGACATTTTCATATGGTTCTTGCGATAATTCATCACAAACCATCGGATCAGCACCATATCTTCTTAACTGTTTTGCGACATCAAAGGTTCTTGATCCTGTTCTGACTCTGAAATGGTCAGTATCGATCAGGATACCAAGATACATGATATTAGCTTCTTCTGCACTGATTTCGATATTCTTAGAGAAATATGGCAAGAATTCTACGATAATTTCGGTTGCTGAAGAAGCGGCTGCTTCAATATACATCATCATAGCTACGACATCAAGATCAGCTTTACGACGATGATGATCTAATATGATAATTCGTTTTGCCTGCTTTAGGATATTGGCACCATTTGATTGAGCTGCCGAATGATGATCGACCATGATCAGTAGTGTATCATCATTAAGCAATTGCAAGCCATCAGCTTCACTGATGAGATGATGTTTACCTTCAATGGTCTTGGAATATCTGTTCATGACATCCGCAATCATTGGTTCAACTCCACCGGATCTGCTTACGATATATGTCTGTTTACCAAGTGACATGGCAATATTAGACATACACAAAGCTGAAGCAACGCAATCCGCATCCATATCCTTATGACCAACAATGATAACGTTGGATGATTTTTCAATCAGGTCCTTGATACTGTTGGCAGTAACTCTGACTTTCGTCTTACTTTGTTTTTCTCTGGCTTCCGTTGTTCCACCATAGAACGTTACATCACCACCGCTCTTTCTGACAACGACCTGATCGCCGCCTCTGGTCTGAGCCAGTTCCAGCAGACTTTCAACATTATCATCAAGTTCTTCGTAGTTATCGCTTCCTCTGGCAAAAGCCAAAGAAAGTGTTACATCAGTGTTTCCTTCCTTGGAAACTTTTCTGACCTTGTTCAAGATAGAAAAACGATCTGCTCTGATCTGTTTGAAAGTCGTCTCATTCATGATCAGCAGCATACGATTATTCTTTAAAGTCTTATATATGACATTGAAGTTACGGAAATAATCAATTACCGGAACTTTGATATTCGAATTGATATAGGAGAGTTCATCTTCTGACATGGTGATCTCATCATAGTTGTCATAACTCAATAAGCCTAAGACAAGTGCTTCATCTTCCAGTTTCTTATCAAGATCATATTCCTTGGTGATGTTTTTAAAAGTCAAGACATTGGCGTTGTTGATCTTTCTGACTGAAAACTTCTCATCATTGATGATGACGATCTGATTGTTGGCTTCGTTATTGATCATATCCTGTAATTCCGGAAGCCAGTTGAGGATCTTTTCAGAGAGATGATTCATATCTCTTTTGATGAAAAAATCAGACATGAAATTGATCTCATAGTTTTCATCATAAGAGATGATACCGATATCACCATGGGAAAGAACTTCCTTGTAGGAAAGTTCAAGTTCATTTTCAATTTCCTTGTTTGATTCATTTTTGACTAGATCAAGTGAAAAATAGATAACGATCAGTAAGATACAGAAAAGTGCCGCAACAAAAGCTGCCAGAACGACATTCTGTTTGAAGAACACACCCAAAACAAGCAATGCGATCAGCACTGCGACTATAACGGTAATTGACAACATGGAAATGAAAGTTCTGCGTCTCATTGTTGCTGCTGCGCCCTAACCTTTTCTTCAAGATATTTTCTTAATGGTCCTGCTCCATAAAGGAAACCACAGATGATCAGTAATAAGAATACCACCGGCACAAAGAAAGCCAACAGCACAACAAAAGCACCGATGTTTCTATGTAAGACGATGACTCCAAAAAGGATCACAAACAGATAACCATAATATAGTAAAACCATGATTCCTAACATTGAGGCAATCAGGATGCCATAGCTTAATGCTTCGTTTTCAATCTTGACGTTGCGAGTGACAAAAAACAGACAGGCAGCAAACATCGAAGCATAAGCCAGATATGGATTAGGCTTGATTTCAAAGATATTGGTGTTGCCAAGATCTTTGATCTTGAAACGTTTAAGCAGAAAGACACTCAAGATATGGATAAGTACACCTTCCATGGCACCCATGATCAGCGTCGATAATACAAAGATCACAACGATGATACTGTTTAGATCAAAACCGATCGAGGCAAACATCTGCTTATAGTCAAAACCGACCATTGAGCCAGTCTGATTGATTGCTTCAAGATATTGTGAAAGCATCGATGATACCGGGAATCCCAGTAATGGATAGATCACAAAAGTCGCCAGAATCTCTCCCAGCATATAAGTTACGACAGCATATAGCAGCAGTGTTCTTTTATCTTTATTTTTCTTGATGCCATAGGAATAGATCATGGCTGTAATAATACCTACCGGTACATAGATAAGATAGATTATCTGAAAATTACCCAGCAGAAAACTGATGATCAATAGTCCCACACTGAGTAAAAGACCATCCTTAAGTGTATGCATCGATGAATACATGATGATAACGATCGGCATAATCAAAACAACCAGTTCAGTGAACCAGTATGCCGTCATTCTATCGATAAGTATCAGCGCACCAACAATCGCCAGCATCATGGCGCCTTGGGTCAGTTTCTTTGTTTCATTCATATACATATATTATAAAATAAACAAAAATAAAATAAACCTCCACGAATGGAGGTCAATTTCTTAATCAGCGATATAAGGTAATAAAGCCATCTGACGTGCTCTCTTGATAGCTGTTGCAAGCATTCTCTGATATTTAGCGCTTGTACCAGTTACACGTCTAGGAGTGATCTTTCCATTAGGAGAGATGAACTTCTTTAATAACTCTACATCTTTATAATCAATATATTCGATTTTGTTCTTAGTGAAGTAACAAACCTTCTTAAATCCGACTCTCTGTTTTCTAAAAGCCATTTTTTATTCCTTTCTATTAATAAAATGGAAGATCATCACTAGAGATATCTAATGATGGAGTATTGGAGAAATCATCATCCATACTCTCAAATCCCGGATCAGCACTAGGTGTGAATGTCTGATTGGATGGACTGCTGTATGTTGGAGCATTGCTTCCAGCGGCATTTCTGTTAGAAATGATCTGAACATTATCCGCAACAACTTCCGTTACATAGACCTTTCCATTCTGACCATCATAGCTTCTGGTCTGGATTCTTCCTTCTACACCGACGATCGTTCCCTTTGAAGCATAGCTTGAAAGGAAATCTGCCGACTGTCTCCAGGCTATACAGTTGATGAAATCAGCTGTAGGACCATTATTTTGCTGAGACTGGAAACGGCGATCAACCGCTACGGTGAAATTGCATACAGAGGTATTGGAACTGGTTTTGCGCAGTTCAATATCCTTTGTTAAACGACCAACTAATGTAACATTGTTGATATTGATCATTTATTTGCTTCCCTTTTTTTCATCTGATGAGATTGTCATAAGTCTGACGATATCATTGTTGATGCCCATAAGACGTTTGAATTCATTCAAACCGTCAACATCAACTGTGTAAGTTACTACAACATAGTAACCTTTAGACATATGATCGATTTCATAAGCAAAATCTCTCATGCCCCAATCGTCAACGTTGTCGATAGTTCCGCCATGAGCAGTGATGATTCCATGCATCTGTTCAACTAAAGCGGCTCTAGCAGCATCGTCAAGCGTAGACTTGATGATATACATAGTCTCGTATTGTTTCATATTTTACCTCCTTCTGGACTAAACGGCCTATTGCTAGGCAAGGAATAGTTTTTCTATTCGCTTGAATATTTTAACACAGTTACTTTACGATATGCAATAAATATCAGTAATTAAGCATTAATTGAAATATATACATATTATAATATTGATATGGCACTTGATGGAATTACTTTATACAAGGTAAAACAGGATCTGGATACCTATCTGCCTATAAGGATTAACAGGATCGCTGAAACCAGTAAGACAGAGATCGTTTTTAATGTCCATGCCAGACAAGTCAGGACAAATCTGGTCATGTCTTTTCATTCCAACTACAATCATATTTGCTTGTCGGATCGAAACTATACGACCTATAATGATCCATCAACTTTTGTCATGGTCTTAAGAAAATATCTGCTCAACGGCATCATTTATCAGATTGATCAGACTGACTATGACCGCTATCTTCTCATGCATATCAGAGCCCGAAATGAGCTTTATGATGAAAAGGAATATATCCTCTCTGTCGAACTGATGGGAAAATATGCCAATCTGATCCTGGTTGATGATCAGGGAAAGATCATCGATGCCTTAAAAAAGATCCCGCCATACGAAAACACCAGAAGGACAATCTTAAGTGGTGTAAACTTCACCCTGCCAGATAAACAGAATAAACAGGATCCTTTCAATACTGAAAAGATCGATTTTGATGAATCTTTGGTCAAGCAACTTCAGGGATTCTCCAAACTCTTAGAAAACGAAGTGCGATACAGAATAAAGAATAATCAGAGTTTTAAGCAGATCATGGATATGATCAAAGAGTCTGATAAACTCTATCTCACTCCTGTTAATGATACATATGAGTTTCATGTTATTCCTTTAACCCATCTGGAAAAAGAATATATTGAGATGGATATCCAGAAAGGTTTTGACGAGATCTATTATGAGGATGATGAGAAAGAAAGAATCAAGAATATTTCCGATGATCTCTATAAAGTGGTTAAAAGGCAGATCAAACACTATGACACCAAGATCAAAAAGCTGGAACTGAGTCTAGAAGAAGCCCTGAATCTTGATGCTGATAAGCTCAACGGTGATCTTCTCTATATGTATTCAAATCTTGAGGAGAAAGGTCTTAAGGAACTTACAGTTACTGATTATGAAGGACAGAAAAAACTGATCAAACTTGATCCGAAACTATCAGTCAAGAATAATGCCAACAAGTACTATTCTACCTATCAGAAGAAACGTAAAGGCAAGATCTATATCGAACAGCAGCTTGAACTGGCCAGAAATGAACTGACTTATTTTACATCTTTAAATGAACAGCTCACGATCGCCAACTATTCTGATGCTTTGGATATCAAAGAAGAACTTGCAAAATATGGATATCTGAAGAATAATGCCAAAAATAAGAAGAAGAAAAAGAAAGTAAATCTATATCAGATCAGAGTAGATGATCATCTTATCACCTTTGGCAAAAACAATATTCAGAATGCCTATCTGTCTTTTGAATATGCCAAATCAAATCATATGTGGTTTCACGCCAAAGGCTTTCATGGTTCTCATGTGACAATCGATACAGATAAGCCTGATGAAAAGCTCATCAGGATATGTGCTAATCTGGCAGCCTATTATTCCAAGGGAAGATATTCTTCTTCCGTACCGGTAGATTATTGTCTGGTTAAGGAACTTAAAAAAGTAAAAGGTGCAAAGCCTGGCTTTGTCACCTTCAGAAACTATAAGACTATCTATATTGATCCTTATGAGGATAAACAGTTAAATATTATTGCGATCTAGGTAATCATTGAGTTTCTTGATCTCATATGGTTTTAAACGGCGGTATTCACCGCTTTTTAGATTGCCCAATTCGATATTTGCTTCTTTGATCCTATGCAGTTTCAAGACATGGTAACCCAGTTTCTCAAACATCTTTCTGATCTCTCTGTTTTTACCTTCGTGGATCGTGATCTCCAGAAAACTGGTATATCTGTTTTCATTCTTTCTGATCAGCTTCACTTTAGCCGGTGCTGTAACATAGTCTTCAATCTCAATACCTTTTTCAAGTTGGCTGATCTCATTATCATTTATCAGGCCATCAATAGTAACCTGATAGGTCTTTTCTACTTCATATTTGGGATGAATGAGCTTCTGCATAAGTTCCCCATCATTACTTAAAAGTAATAGACCTGAAGAATCATAGTCAAGTCTGCCTAAAGGATAAAGTCTAAGATTAGAATCGATCAGATCGACTACTGTTGTGCGTCCCCTGTCATCACTGGAGGATGATATGACGTTCTTTGGTTTATTTAACAGAAAAACAGCTTTCTGTTCTGCAGAAATTTTTTCACCATTTACCCTGATATCATCAGACTCATTTGCCTTGAAGCCAAGTTCATTGATGATCTGACCGTTGACAGTGACCTTTCCCTGGCTGATCAGTTCTTCGGCTTTTCTTCTTGAACAGACCCCGCTGTTTGCAATGATCTTCTGTAGTCTTTCCACACTTTTTTCCTTTCACGATAGACGATATAGTAAAGCGTAACTCCGATAAGTCCGCATAAAGTAAGTACCAGCACGATCATCAGTTCAAAGTTTATCTTATGATTATCAAAGCCCATGTTTTCATAGGAAAGATCTTCCGTATTATCTTTGATATCAAATTCATTAACACTAGGTAAAGACAAGACCAGATATGAACCTGCTTCACTTATCATGAACTGAATGTAGTTTTCCGATTGAGTAGTACGGCATTTGATGACATTACCATCTGAATCAAGATGATAGACGGTATAGACCAGATTATTCTTCTTATCTTTGATATCGATCTGCACGATCGCCGGTCCCATCAGTTTGATGTTTTCGAAATTGAAACGGAAAGAGATATTCAGGCCTTCTACCTTTTCAAAACCATATCCTTTCGCTACCGCAAAGATCTTATCTTCATCCCTGCTGGCGATCTTATCAAGAATGACATAATAGGTATCTTCTACAAAGGAAAAGACATTCTTATCAGGCAAAGATAGATCAAGACCGGATACTGAAACATTGTAACGTTCTGTCTTATCGTCGATAACATAGTTCCTGTTGCGATTAGTCATTAAGGCATAATCGATATTTCGGATCTGAGCAAAACTGAACGGATAAGAAATCTTTCCCAGATTGTTTTTAATTGTTTCGTAGTCATTTCCTTCAATAGCTTGAGTGATCGTGTTGCGCAAATCATTCAGCTGTTTTGAAAAGACAAGCTTGCTTTGGACACTCATTCCGCAATATGAAAGATCAATGTTTTCTTCTTCATCGATACTGTTATCATATGGTGACAACATATCGGTATTAATCTCAATACTATTGTTCTTCTGATCTTCATAGAAGACTTTCATCCTGAGTTTACTCAGATCAGGTTCACTATAAAGCTCTGTAGTATCAAAAGATCCCGACAGCATCAGTGAACTGATCTTGCGATATTGTGCGGTATTATCTTCGTATCTGACAAACTCATATCCTGATAATGATGGAATGATCAGTGAAGTATCATTAGGCAAGACCTTGATAGTGAGTTTTCCATAGTCATGAAAATTGCCTCCCGCAAAATCATAGGTCTTTTCCTTCAGTTTATAATCAGCAATCTTATCTTCATTAAGGATATAGGCGAAAACATCTTTCGCAACATAGGCAACAGAGTTTGCGAAATCATAGAGATACTCATCATTACGGGAATTGTCGATCGAGATCTTATAGGAATCTTCGTTATTTTCCAGGATTACAAATGATAGTTCAGTTATATCTTCCAGTCTGAACATCCTGTTTTCCATTTCAGGATCCTTATAGAAAGTAATCCTGTCTTCATCTTTAATAATTCCTAAGGCATAGTGATTATAGTCTTTTAAAGCAAGTTTCAGATCAAGATCAAAATAGGCAGCTGCACTTTTTTCACCATAATAAGGATCCATTGAATAGTTAACATTTATACCAGACAGTTTATTGCCATAGAAGGTACCATGATAATCACTGCGCTGATGATTAGAAAAACGTGAAGAGATAAAGTACTTGGCATGTGAATAGATTGAATCATCAATCGTATCATAGCGATCAAATTCTTTCTCTTCTTCTGTCTCATAGGCAGCAGAACTGTAAAGATTATTGGATCTATAAGACATTAAGGAACGTCCATAGGCTGATTCATTAATTGCCGAACTTAGCAACATTAACGCATTACAACCATACATGTTCTGATAGACAAAGAAATTGTTGATCTCACCATATAGCTGTGATCTGTTAACTTCATCAGCAGCCTGATCACCATTGAGATCGTTATAGCGGATAAGCTTGCCATCAACACCCAAGGTATTATAGAAATAATCTTCAAGTTCTTCACTGTTGTATGTACTCAAAGAACGATGTGGCAGATACTGATAATAATTATAATAAGGTGTTTCATTTAAAGCCGAAACATATTCTTCCTGACGATAGTCATCGATCATCTGATAAAAATCTTCATAGAAATAATGGGTATCATAAGAATAATATGTCTTATTATCTGCTAGATAGTCAGGTCTATTATCAATCGCAAAAGAATATGAATAGAAATCATAATCCAGTTGAGCCATGATATTATGCATAAGTTTTCCATCATTAATACTGAAAGAACTGATCCTGGTCTTTAGATCTTCAAACGGAATCAAAGTCACATTATCGATTGAGGTATATCCCTTATCGCCCGAAAGCATAAAATAGACTTTCTCAGATTCTTCATCAGAATACAGATAGGCAGCATCAACTCCATAGCAGCCATTATGAAAATCTTCCGATTTCTTATCTATAGAATAATAATCAATGACCATACTGCAGGCTTCATCAGTGTTAAATCTTACAACACCATATTCCATCTGCAGGATCTTTTCTTCATTCGCCAGGATCAGATTTTCATATTCTTCAAGATTATCTTCATAGAAGGAATAGGCTTCTCTATAGGTTGCAAATTCTTCTTTAAAATCTGATCTGTTGTCATAGACCCTATATGTTTCCCCTTGCGCATATACAGGAAAAATGATGCTCATAAGCATCATGATCAAGAAACTGACAACTAAGCGATAAATACTTTTCACTATCTAGATTTTACAAAAAAACTTGTCATAAAGAAAAGCCGATAACGGCTTTCTAGTATGCTTCATTAGATATTTCTCTTAAAACCAGTATCTCAAACAGTTCTCCGGCATGGCCACCGATACAGGTCTGTAAAGTCAGAGTCTTATCCTTATCAGTTAGACTTAAACCAGTATCATAGAGCTGTTTTTCTTTAATAGCAGAAATATAATTCTTATAATAATCAGGATTTGATTCACCAGTATAGTCATCATATCCGTAATTTGTACGCCAGTATTGCATATTATCCAGATAATATGAATCTGTAGCATCAAACTGGTATACAGAAACAAGTTCATACTTGCGGATCTGATTTTCCAGAATAAGTGTTACATACTTGTTTGCAGCATAGTTTTCTTTTTCCATCAGCTGTTCAAGTGGAGTAAACGCCTTATTTCGATCCGGATCATTCCATTCAGAGAAGTGATGACCATAAACGATCAGATTCTGATCACTCAGATCATTACGGTAATCCATGAATGTGGAACCACCATTGTTGTTATAGTCATATTCACCAGTCTTCCAATAGGTCCAGATATACACATCATTGCCATTATATCCTTCACCATTGGTAACAAGTCTGCCATCTTCCGTATAGAAAGTATAGAGTTCACCATTTTCCTTATAAACGGATTTAGCCTGAACAAAGGAAACATTGACAAGACCTGAATCAAACATGAGTTCACCGACATAGTCAGGATTGATACTCTTGTTTTCGTTGTAGATCTTATGGTATTCTTCCTTCTTCTTGCTGTCAGGATCTTCTACTACAACAACGATCTCTTCTTCTGGTGTTGGTTCTTCTTTCTTGCCCAGATTGATTATTCCACTGGCAAACAGAACTAAGACAGCCAAAAGAACTGCAAGCACTGCTGCAAGAATGATTATTATTTTTTTGGTGTTCTTCTTTCTCATTGCAATCCCCTTTATGATTAGACGGCCAATGAAAGAATGGAGATTACGACCATCATGATAATAATAAAGATAATAATTACTTTTCTAGTTGTCTGTTTCATTTTTTATAGTTGTCCAATATGTTTGTATCAAATGAGTAAGTCTTTTTACTTCTGCGCGCATAACGTTTCAGAGCGTTTTCGATCAGTTCATCACATTCCTGATCAAAGGATGTACCAGCGGCTTTCCACAGATAGTAAGCCAGTGATCCCGGGATCGTGTTGATCTCGTTACAATAGACTTTTCCATTGCTGTTATCGATCATGAAATCAATTCTGACACAGCCATAGGAATTAAGTACTCTGAAAGCTTTTAAAGCTGTTTCTTCAACATCTTTTTTCTGCTGTTCACTAAGTTCTGCCGGAACCTTACGGATGGTAGATGCCATACCTTTAGAAGCACCTTTTGTTCCTGCAACTTTGCCAGTTCCTTTTGCGCCTTTGGAACCGTTAGGCTGATATTTCTTATCGAAATCCAGGAAACCATTAGTTACTTCTTCAATTTCACTTACTCTTGCCTTTTCAGTAGTACCAATAACTGAGATATTGATTTCCTTAAGATCTTCGATCATCTTTTCAACTACGACCTTGAAATCATATTTCAGGCATTCTTCGATCTTTTCCTTGAATTCACTTTCATTTCTGATTACTTCAATACCGATTGAAGAACCTAGATTGGCTGGTTTTGCGATCAGAGGATAATTCAGTTTAACTGATTTCTCAAAGTATTCATCGTACTTTTCTTCAAAATCACTTCCATAGATCACAAAGTAGTCTACCATTGGAATACCTTCAGCTTTGAAGATATCCTTCATAGCAGCTTTATCCTGACCTAGAGCTCCACCTAAAACATCACATGAAGTATAAGGCAGATCCAGCATCTGTAAGAAGCCTGCCAAAGAACCATCTTCAACGTTAGTACCATGTACGACCGGGAAAGCTACATCGATATGCCTTTCCTTCTTGAAAAGTCCGTTAAGTGGTCTTACTTTTACCGTATTACCATCCTTATAGATCGCAACCTTTTCAAGTACAGAAGAAGGATTCTTGATAAATGAAGAATAATTTGCCAGGTCAAATAGTTCATCTCCAATATAAAACTCGTTATCTTTAGAGATATAGATAGGCAAAACATCATATTTTTCACTATTTAAGGCATGTATTGCCTGATTTGCGGAAATACAGCTTATTTCATGTTCGGTAGATTTACCACCGAAAAATACTCCAACACTAATTTTCATAACAGTACTATTCTATCACTCTTAAACATTAAAAGCATCAGGCAGATCATTTTCCAACAGGATAGTATCATCTCTACTGAAGTTCGCATAGACATAGTCAAAGGCTTCTCTGACATTCTTGCATATATGAATATCTTCTTCATTGAAACCTTTATCCTTCAAACCTTTCAGGATTGCTTTTGTCTGCTTTTCACCTACCAGAATGACTTTATCAACTTTATCAGCCATATAGGAACCAAATTCTTCGTTGATCTCATCTTCTTTATCGCCTAGATCAATCATGCCTGGGGTAACTATGATCCTCTTGCCACTCATTAAAGACAATACATCAACTGCCATTTTTGATCCAACCGGATTGGAATTGAAGGCATCATCGATGAAGGTATAGCCATTGATCTTTTTAACTTCCAGACGGTGTTCGATCTGGGAAATATGTTTGACGTTTCTTTTGATATCTTCGATTGGGATATTCATTTCTAATGCAACAGCTATACCGATCAGGATATTACTGATATTATGTTTTCCTAATAAGGCAGTAGTGAATTCATGATCTGTTCCATCGATATTGACGCTGAAAGAACTGCCATCTTTGCGATATGAGATGTTTTCAGCGACCAGATCAGCATTCTTGTTATCAATTCCCACACTTACAACTTTATGACGAGAAAGATAATGATATGATGCAATATACTCATTATCAAGATTTACAAATCCTGTTCCATCAGGAGGCAACATTTCAATCTCCTGCATCTTTTCATTAATGATATTGTCGATATTATGGAAGGTATTCAGATGTTGAGGACCAATAGATGTAACGATACCATATTTAGGTTTTACGAAATTCATCAGATAAGAGATATCACCTACCTTATCTGCACCCATTTCACAGATAAAGACTTCATGAATCGGTTTCAACATCTCTCTGATCGTTCTGGTGATACCCATTGGCGTATTATAGGAAGCCGGGGTGATCAGCGTAAAACGATTATCAGAAATGATGTCATTGAGAATATTCTTGGTCGAAGTCTTGCCATAGGAACCGGTAATACCGATCTTAAGCAATGATTCATTGCTTTCAAGGATTCTCTTGGCATCATTTTCATAATGCTTCTTTATTGCGTATTCTATCGGCATCGTCAACAAAGACAATGGGTAGATAAAAAGATACGACATGATCAGGGTAAGGATACCGGTAATGTAGTTAGGGAACAGATTACGGCAACATAATAAAAAGGCAATAAAGATCACTACTAGAACAATGATCTGTCTTTTGACTCTGGCTGTTAAGACCAGATCTTTTATATAGACTTTTTCTGATTCTTTGTAGATGAAATAGATTGCAAAGGCAATCGTAATAAACAAGACCGGAAGTTCACTGTTTGGAAATAATAATCCGACTACAATGACAATCAGAGAATATACGATAGTAAGAGAAAACTTCAGATTCTTCTTATTAAACAGCCACTTTGAATAACGATACAGTTCATAGTGGTTCTGCTGAAACATCTGTAGAGCATGTTTACAGAAAACAAAAGCCAGTGAAAGAAAACTGCAAAGATAAAATAAAGTAGCGGTAAAATCAAATAATCTATTCATAATCACTCCTCAGAAAGGCATCAAGTACCAGATTAAAACGTTGTGCCTCATGAATATAGGCATAATGATCATCATTTTCAAAAACAACCAGCGCAGCATCAGGCATCAGTTTTTCCATGATCTTGCCTTTCTCTACCGGGGTTGCTTCATCATTAGAACCAAAGACCAATAGAGTTTCTGTTTTGATATCTTTTAAAAGCGGTTTAAGATCTTCATTGACGACTTTCACAAATGTCGAACGCATGACTCCACTGGAATTGCGATAATCCTCACTTCCGGCATTCTTAATAAAACGATCCTTGTATTTTTCAAATGGTTTAAGTGACAGGATCTTCTTACCTAACTTATAGCCATATACTTTTGCGTAATAATCAATTCCCCTGTCGTCTCTGACTCCGGCAGCACCGGTAAGGACCATCTTATGGACCGGATAGCGATACGCATATCGCAAGGCAACACGACAACCAAACGAATGGGCAATGATGATAGGATCCTCAATTCCAAATTCATTTGCGAACTTTCTCAAAAACGCCGAGTAGTCTTCACTTCCCCAGGCTTCCTTTGGTTCGTCTGATAAACCAAATCCTGGAAAATCAATATTATAGACAGTAAAATGGCTTTTCAGGAATTCTCCGATAAAAGCCATCATTTCGGTATTCTGACCCCAGCCATGTAGCAGGATGACAGGTCTTCCTTTATCTCCATACTTTTCGTAATGGAGTTTTATATCATCAATAACGATCTCGCTCATGCTTCAATTATACCTTTTTTATTAGACTTTTTCTTTGATGGCTTTTTCATCTTCTTGCTGGTAAACACTCTGAAGATTACGCCATCATTCATATTTTCTCCCGTTACTGAATAACCATAGGTTTCCGTAACTTTTTTGACGATTGAAAGACCCAGACCAAATTTACCCTTATTGCCTTTCTCATATGGTTTAAAGAGCTTATCAAGTCTTTCCTGTTCAATGTTTTCGCCATCATTATATACTTCTAAAAGATTATCCTTAAGAGAGATGATGATCTTACTCTTGGCATATCGCAAGGCATTATCGATCAGGTTTTCAATAACGACTCGCCATGGTTCCTCATCTCCATGGAAAGCAACATTTTCATCTAAGTCTGTGATGATTTCAATATCATTACGGATCACTTCAGCCGCAAGGATAGCCTTCTGAATGATTGGAGCCATTTCCAGATTAAGAATGTTGTCATTGTTGTCTACAAGATAGCCCATCTTATTATAGGTAATAAGTGAGTAGACCTTCTTTTCCAGACGGTCAGCGTTTTCAATGATAACATCAACACTTTTCTCTAAAGTATCATATGGATAGATACCATCCTTGATTGATTCAGAATATGATTTGATCGTTGCGATCGGTGTCTTTAGATCGTGAGAGATATTCTGTATCATCTCATCACGGATATGTTGCTGCTCCGAAAGTTCTTCATTCATACTGACCAGAGCTTCCGCAACTTCACCGATCTCATCATAACGATTCAGATTGAGTTCAGCCTTCTCATTGTTTTTGATCTTATTGATATAATCTCTGATCAGATCCAGTGGTCGGATCAAAGATGAGACCCACAGAATGATCAGACCAATCAGGCCAAACACAACATACAGTGTTACATTGATAACACCATTTGATAAGGCACTTCTGAACTCTTCACGGAAATTATTCTTGATGATCGAAATCAGACGGTAATCATTATCAAACGAAATGATTGAATAGACAATCGAGTTGGAACCATAACTGAAACTGGAATCAACCTTTCCTCCTTCAGGATCAGGATCAATCTCCTGCAACATACTCCTATACTCTTCAGGAACATTGTTGAGATATCTTTTTGATTCCACATTATAGACAAAATGCAGAACATTTGATTCACTTGGTGTATTTCTGGTCTCCAGATACTCATTCTGGGAACGGTGAATAAAGACGTACATCTGATTATTGACGAAGGAGTCGATGTTCCTGTTAAGATAGGAAAAAATAAAAAACAGCAGAAAAGAGATCGTAAACAATACGATCGTCAGAAACTGCTGTATCAGTGTAAAATTACTTAACCAGATCCTTAAGCGTTTCATCCTAATCTGTACCCAAAACCATAGATCGTCTGGATATTCATATCAGGCATCTTTTTTCTTAATCTTCTTAAGGTATCATCAACTACTCTATCTGAGCCGTAATAGTTTTCATCCCAGACTTTTTCAAGGATCTGTTCCCTTAAAAATGCGGTACCTCTGTTTTTGACAAACAGCATCAGCAGATCAAATTCCTTGGTTGTAAGATCGATTATTTCATCACCTTTGGTGACACTGCGCTGATTCTCATCAATCTCATAGCCATTGATCACGATACGATCGTCTTCCTTATAGACTCTTTTGATTATATTGTTTACTCTAAGTACCAGTTCCTTAGGTGAAAAAGGCTTGGTGATATAATCATCAGATCCCTTTTCCAGACCTATTATCCTATCAAATTCCTTATCTCTGGCTGACATGAATACAACAGGTGTATTGGCATTCTTATTCTTGATGATCTCGATCAGATCAAAACCGGATTTGTCATCCAGCATGATGTCAAGGATCCACAGATCACAATAATCATCAATATGTGAATATGCCGCATCAAAAGTCAGATAGGAATTGACGATATAGCCTTCTTTTTCCAGATATGATTTGACCAGCTCATTTAAATCTTTTTCATCTTCAACGATATTAATGATCTTTTTCATATTTTCATTATAAAACAAAAGGGATTATGCTGCATAACCCCTCTCTTTAATAAGATCTATAACTTCATATACATATGAATGACAAAGTTCATCATTTTCGGCTTCGACCATGACTCTGATAAGTGGTTCCGTACCGGAAGGTCTTACCAGGATCCTGCCGTTATTACCCAAAGTATCAGCGATCTGTTTGATCTTGTCGTTTATCACTTCATCGTTCAGGACAACTTTCTTATCCTTGACGTGTTCATTGATCAATAACTGTGGATAGATCTTGACTTCCCTGACGCTTTCTTTCAGGGTCATGCCATAGTAGTTCAAGGCCTTCATTACCAGTAAAGCCGTCTTTAAGCCATCACCGAAGTAGCAGTCATTGGAATAAATGATGTGACCTGACTGTTCACCACCGACCACAAAGCCATTTTTCTGCATGGAATCAGAAACGTTCTTATCACCAACTGCTGTAATATCAGATTTGACGTCGATCTTTTCCAAAGCTTTATATAGGCCAATATTGGACATGACAGTTGTGACTAAGGTGTTGCCATTAAGAAGTCCATTATCCTTCAGATATTTGGAAAGCAGATACATGATCTTATCACCATCTACTGTTTCACCATCTTCATCAACAAATAAGACTCTGTCAGCATCGCCATCGAAGGCAAAGCCCATCTCATAATCGCCTTCCTTAACTTTTTCTTTCAGCATATCAAGATGAGTAGAACCGCAATTATTGTTGATATTGGTGCCATTAGGTTCATCATTGATGTAAGAGAATTCACCATTAAGTTTATCTAGTACATCCTTAGCTGTATAACAGTTAGAACCGTTGCACAGATCGACCAGTACTTTTTTACCTTTCAGATCAAGCTGATAGCTGTTTAACAGCCAATCCTGATAGGTCTTAATTGCCTGCTTATAATCTATGATCTCACCGGTATTAACTGCTTCTATTCCCTGAGGATCATCGATATAGGCTTCGATCTTGCTTTCAATTTCTTCATTGATCTTGAAACCATCGTTGGCGAAGATCTTGATACCATTGTCGGTATAAGGATTATGTGAAGCCGAGATCATGACACCACATGAGAATTTCTCATTCATAGTGGTATAAGCCAGACAAGGAGTTGAACAGTAACCTAAAAGATATACCTTAGCTCCTGATTCCTTCATACCTTTACATAGATCTTCTTCAAAATCTTTTGAAGAGATCCTGGTATCCATACCAATAACGATTCTGGCATCCTTATAATAATTACCGACAAATTTGCCTACCCTATATACTGTTTCATCCGTGAGGGTAACTTTTGCTTTTCCACGGATACCATCTGTTCCAAAATATTTTCCCATATTACTGATTAGCCTCTACTACTGTTACATTTACACTTGATTTGCTCAGAGATAATGATACAAACGGATTATTCTTTAATTCAGCCTTAAGTTCTACGTTGTATGTACCAGGTTCTTCCGGCATATCGAAGTATACTTCAATATCATCGCTCGCTACTGAATTGATGTTGTTGGTAGAACCGGAAAGTTCAACATCAACACTCATCGTATCAATTTCTGAAATAGCGAGATTGTTGTAATTGTTATGTGCATTTAGTGGAATACCTTCAAGAGTTGTCTTATCTACGGTAGAAAGCGAAACTCTGACATTTACTACTGTAACATCAGATGCACTTACACCGTTTGGAATAGTAACAGGAAGCATGATCTCTCGATCAACATTTTCCGTAACTGTAGACATATCAAAATTGACATAAACTTCTGAAATAGTATTAAGTACACTTTCAGGTGCATAGATCCTGGTTGACTGATGATCAATGATCTGAGCTGTATCGATTGCCAGACCGACTGGTATCTGACCAACCGGACTAAGTACAATTGGTACTTCAGCACTTGGTGAAGAAACCTTCACATTAGCTATAACTGTACTAGGAACGATTTCCGCATTAACAGCCTGACCATTCTTGTCATAAGCAACTAATGGGGCATCGACCTGGAAATCATAAACCTGACCACTGACATCGATCAGAGCCTTAACTAAGGCAATTGAATTCAGAGTATCTTGCGAAGCACGGATATTGATCTTGGTACCCTGAGCAAAAGTAGGTTCACTCAGAATATAACGTGAATCCATCTGATTCTGATTGATGAAATCATATGTCAGATCAAACTGTCTGGTAGTCTTTTTCTTTAACGTGATAGTAACTTCGCTTGGTGAAACAATAGTTGAGACATTATCACCATAACCTACCGCATTCATTTTGATTGTGTGGGTACCTTCTGCGTAGCCTTCCAGATCAATCTGGCAATAGCCTTTTCTGCTGGAAGCGTTATTGACGTTTGCTGCATCACCTGTCAAAACGATCTCACAGGCAGTTGGAAGACCGGAAAGTTCAAATGTTTCTGAATTGTATCTTGCATTGATCGAAACATTAGTCAGGATCTTTGAAGATGAAAGAACATTGCTGGAAGAGTCATATGTTGCAACAAAATATGCCAAACATGCCAGCAATAACGCAAAAAGTCCCAGATATTTAGTTGAGAAAAACAGTCTGTCAATAATAGATGAGATCCATCTGAAAAGCTTCAGAATGTTTTCTTCAACTGTTTCATATTGGGCTTTGGAATTTGATTTGGAAGCTATTTTTTTAGCTTTTTCAAGTTTCTTCTCAGAATTGCTGATCTGACTCATTTTCAGCCTCCTGTGTAAGATTGTTTTCAATATAGATCTGTTCAGAATCATCTAATTGTGCATCATAACTGTTCTGAACATTGTTTTTACCATGTTTAAGTCTGTTGTTGAAAGGAACCTTCATATCTGGTTCATCATTTACAGGAACATCGTAGTCATTATCATCTTCCTTCTTTCTGAAGAAAGAGAAAACTCTTCTTGATTCTCTTGGATCATCCTGAATCTCAAGTACAACATCGCCATCATCTTCAAGGAGCAGAGAATTTCTTCTTCTGGAAGATTTTTCAATTGTTGTTGTATCGTTACAGATTACTCTCTTGAGATAGTCCTTAAGCTGCTTTTCATCAACGGAGAAAATACGTCCGTTTTCAGCAATCGAGATCGCACTTGTTTCTTCCGAAACAACGATTGTCAGACAGTCTGAAACCTCTGCAATACCAAGCGCAGCTCTATGTCTTGCTCCATAACGTGAAGACAGATTGACATTAGTTGGAGGGAAATAGGCACTGGCACAGGCAACTCTATCACCCTGAATGATTACTGCACCATCATGTAGTGGCGTTGTAGTCATAAAAATAGAACATAAGAGTTCCTTGGTAACTTCTGCGTTTATGCTGATACCAGTCTTGATATAATCCTGCAGGGATTGTGACTGTTCAATTGTAATAAGTGCACCAACTCTTTCTTTGGAAAGCGTAATTGTTGCTTCATAAAGCTGCTCGACCAGCTTTTCCTTTTCATTTGCTAAAAGTGAATTGATTCTGGAGAAGGCATTGGTCTTACCGATCTTCTCTAATAGCGCTCGTATTTCCGGTTGGAAAATAATGATACAGGCCAAAAGACCCCAGTTAATAAAAATATCAGTAAAATATGTAAGAGTCGAAAGACCCAGCAGTTTCGCAAGACCATTAACCGCTACAACCGCAATAATACCCTTAAAGATCTGAATAGTACGGGAATTATTCCTGATTGCTTTGATTGCATAGTAAAACAGGAACCACATGATGGCTATATCGATTACTATTCTGAATACTGACCAGATGTTCTGAATTGTCAGATTAATATTATAATCAGCCATTACTCCTCCTTTGTACAACTATAAATTATAGCATAACCAAAATACGTATCAAACATATTAAAAGCCTGTAAACAGGCTCAGTTTTAAATGGCGTGCTCAACAGGACTTGAACCCGCAACCTTTTGAATCGGAATCAAACGCTCTATCCCTTGAGCTATGAGCACATTAACCGGTTGAACCAAATCCTCCGTGTCTCTCAGAAGAATTTTCTTCCTCTTCAGCCAGATAATACTTAAGAAAAATGCCCTGTACAAAACGATCATTAGCTTCGATCGTCAGCTTCTTTTCACCATTATTTACGATACCTACCATGATATGACCTTCATTATCGGCATTGTAATAATCGGAATCAATAATACCGACTGTATTTAGAAGATACATCTGATATTTAAACCCCATGGAAGAACGAGGATATATTTTTAATACATATCCATCATCAATCCGACATCTGATACCAGTTGGAATCCTGATACTTTCACCCGGATTAAGTTCAACTCTGATAGGAGAATAAAAATCATATCCTGCACTGCCTGAAGTTGCTCGTTTAGGAATCAATATACTATCATATGCCTGATGAGCTGCCGTTTCACAAAGTCCACTATCCTTGTAAAACTGATCAAAACTGATTTTTTGAAATTCGGCAATTTTCATAAATTTATGTTATCAAACATCTTGCGAAAATTAAATAAGTATGTTATATTTAATAAGCGCTATTTCAACAGGCAAAGCGTGTGCTGAAGAAGTACTCAAGTGGTTGAAGAGGTGGCCCTGCTAAGGCCATAGGTCGGCTTGTCTGGCGCGCGGGTTCAAATCCCGCCTTCTTCGCCAATCAGATGCAGATGTAGTTCAATGGTAGAACGCCACCTTGCCAAGGTGGACACGAGGGTTCAATTCCCTTCATCTGCTCCATGGTGCGTTAGCGAAGTTGGTTATCGTGCCTCCCTGTCACGGAGGAGATCACGGGTTCGAGTCCCGTACGCACCGCCATCTAAG
>CAMNFQ010000010.1 GCA_946537295.1 uncultured Bacillota bacterium | reverse complement strand
ATTACCTGTGGAATACAATGTTTTTGATTTTAAACTATTCTATTTTTCCGGACGTTTTCTGGCGATAATCTGGATCGGAACGCCTTCAAAGCCAAACGCTTCTCTTAATTTATTTTCAATATAACGCTGATATGAGAAATGCATAAGATCCGGATCATTCGCAAACAAGACAATCGTACATGGTGCAGATGAAACCTGAGAAGCATAATAGATCTTGAAACGTTTGCCATTATGAGGCTTAGCAGGATTTGCAAGTTGAGCATCCATAATAACTTCGTTTAATACATTAGTCTTGATTCTCAGATTGAGGTTATCATAGACCATATCAATCAATGGTAGGATCGTATCAATTCTTTTATTCTGTTTAGCTGAAACAAAAGCGATTGGAGCATAATCAAGATAAACAAACTGCTTCCTGATCTCTTTTGTGATATTAGCCATCGTCTTTTCGTCTTTATCAACAAGATCCCATTTATTGTAGACAATAATTACACCTTTATTAGCTTCATGAGCAAGACCGGCAACGTGCTTATCCTGTTCGATTATTCCAGTAGATCCATCTAGTAGTACTAAGGCAATATCACTTCTTTCGATTGCACTCTTGGCACGAAGAACTGAATACTTTTCAACTGATTCGTAGACCTTTCCTCTTTTACGGATACCGGCAGTATCGATAACGACATAATTCTTATCATTAGCCTGAAAGACTGTATCAATCGCATCTCTTGTTGTACCTTCAATATCAGATACGATAACTCTGTCCTGTTTAAGAAAAGCATTAGTCAGAGATGATTTACCGACATTAGGTCTTCCGATGATCGCAAATCTGATCATGCCTTCATATTCTTCAATATTCTTTTCTGGCATGAGTTCACTGACGCGATCAAGCAGATCACCTATTCCAATGCCATGTACTCCTGAAACAGCGATCGGATCACCTATTCCGAGTTTATAGTATTCGTAAATATCATTTATCTTACTGATATCATCGATCTTATTGACTGCCAGAATGACAGGTTTCTTTGATTTCTGCAGAAGTCTGGCAATATATTCATCATCTGAACTTAAACCGCTTCTTCCATCGCACAGAAAAATAATGACGTCAGCTTCTTCTATCGCTATTTCAACCTGGGCATTGATCTCTTTCTGAAAAGGAACATCTTCTATCTGTATTCCGCCGGTATCAATCAGACGATAGGTCTTTGATAGCCATTGACAATCACCATATATCCTGTCTCTGGTGACCCCAGGAGTATCTTCAACAATCGACATACGCTGTTGAAGAATCCTATTAAAAACTGTCGACTTACCGACATTGGGTCTACCAACGATTGCGACAGTTCCATCTATCATATTAATCTCCTGTTTTTTCTTTGATTATTTCGAGTACTCTTTCGGTAACTTCATCAAGAGTCATATCCGAAGTATCGATCTCTACAGCATCTTCTGCCTTGCTGAGAGGAGAAACTTCACGATGCATATCCTGATAATCACGTTTCTTGATATCTTCCAGGATCTCATCGTAATCAGCTTCTATGCCCTTTTCTTTATTTTGTAATACTCTTCTTTGCGCACGTGCTTCTGGTGAAGCTACCATGTAGATCTTGACGGGAGCATCTTTAAGAACAACTGTTCCAATGTCTCTGCCATCAAGAATGTAGCCACCATCCTTACAGATCTTCTGTTGCATTTCTACTAATGCGCTACGGCATCCTTTGAGCTTTGAAACTGTTGATGCCATCATTGAGATCTCATTTTCACGGATCGTATCTGAAACGTCTTTTCCATCGAGGATGACTCTTCCATCAGCCATCATCTGAAGATCCATTTCAGCGATCATTTTCACTATATCTTCTTCGTTTTCAAGCGATATTCCTTTATTTCTGGCTTGTAAGGCTACAGAACGATACATCGCACCTGTATCCAGATGAGTATATCCCATCTTTCCCGCCAGAATGTCAGCTATCGTAGATTTACCAGCTGCGCTAGGACCATCAATCGCAATATTGAATCGTTTCATTAAATAATACCTTTAGTCTTCAGGATATAGAAGATGATCAGACCTAATACCGCAACAAGTACGATAATCAGAACGATAAGAATGATGTTGAGGATGGTATTTGAACCTTCTTCATCATCAGAATCTTCGATAGTTTCTTCATCTTCATCAGCAGTCACAACAAACGGAATTGTATTGGAAATAGTATCCTTCTGAGGTTCTGCTTCCAGTTCCTTCAGATTCTTTATTTCAACTACTTCCTTCTCTTCTTCCTGTTCCAGTTTCTTAGCCAGGACAGGATGCTCAACCGGAGCTTCCTTGACGTGTTTTGCCTTGGTCTTTACTTCAGGAGTCTTGGTTTCAGCAATTGAAACCTCATCCATGATCTTATTGATCTCCATTGATACAGTATTGGAGAAATCTTCATCCTCTTCATCATCAATACTTACAGGTACTTCAATAAAATCATTATCGTTCTTTTTCGGATCATCATGATGCCTGATTTCATTCACCATGTTGTTGGCAAGTGTACCAATTGTTTCTTCACCATTGAGATGATTATATGCTGAAACCTCATTCAATGTTGAAGATACGAATGAACTGTTAGTTGTATCAGAACGCAGTTCATTAGATTCCAGTGATGCATACTTGATGAAAGGATTCTCTTCATATGTATTCTTCTGATATTCTTTTACTTCTTCACTTTCCGGTTTAGTTTCAACAGGTGTTTCAGCAACTTCATCAGTGCTGATTTCTTCAAAGATATTCTGTTCCAGAGCCGGATCATCAGCTTCTTTTCTGCGGACAAGTGTATCACTGCGAGGCTGTTCAACTTCCTGAACTACTGGAGCTGGTGTTTCTTCAACAACAGGTGTTTCAACTACAGGTTCTTCATATACTTCTTCGATCGGTTCAACAATCGTCTCTTTTACAGGTTCTTCATAATACTGTTCACTTCTTGGAGCCTCAAATTGTCTAGGTGCTTCATAAGCTGGAGCGGGATTAACTGGAGCAACATTCTCTACTGGAGCTTGTTCTACTACCGGCTTGTATGTCTCACGGAATGTTTCAACTGGCTGAGTTTCAGGCGCAACAAAAGCAGGTGTTTCATGAACCGGAGCTTCTTCTTTCTTATTGAAATCAAGACCGATATGAGGTTCACTGATAATTGGTGTTTTTATTAAAGCAGGTTCTTCCTTCTGATTTGCGTAGAGTTCATTTTCCAATGAATCATCGACATCAAGGATTGATTCCTTCTGCTGATAACGTGCTTCTCTTTCTTCTCTGGCTCTTCTTTCAGCCTCAAGATATGCCTGATCGATCACAGGTGTTCTCTGTTCAGTAGCTTCAGGCTTATCATTCATCAGTTGAGCATTAGCCTGATCAAGTGTATAGGCATAATCATTTTCAGCTTCGTTCTTAACAGGTGCTTCCTGAATGGAATTCCAGATATAAGAACTGTTATTCAGTTCAGCAGAAGCCTTATTGGATTCCGTATCGTTGAAAGTCTTGACGATATCTTCAATTGGTGTTTCAACAAAATCCGTCCATGAATACTTGCCATCATCCTGCTGAGGCACTTCAGCTGTACTTGTTTGCTGAGCAGAATAGGCACTTGTCCTATCGTCAGGCAGGTTGTAGTTACCTGTTATATTACTTAATCTATCCTCATAGTTTAAGAGATCTTTCGTTGATAAAGATGTCTCTTTATCGTTACTGAGAGATTGTCTTAAACCGGCATATTTTTGTGTTCTTGTTAATCTTGCCACAACAAAACCTCCAGAATTTTTTACCTATAGATTATAACATATATAAAAGTAAATATAAATAAATACCACAGCTTCACACAATATGAAATCCTCAATAAATAAAGGCGTTTTCCTATAGATCATTTGAGAAGCGGTGATATCCTCTTGTACAGGAAAAACGTAAGTACATCGACAATAATTACCTTTATCAGATTGAATGGTAATACGCAACACAAGACAAAACTGAATTTATCAGAAATAATCGGGAAAATAGCTGAACCCATCGATATGATTGTTTCAAGTGGCATATTATAAAGTCTTACATAGGCAGGAATAATAAACAGATAATTACCAGCTGTTGCGGAAAAAACCATCGCTATTGAAGCAATTATCATCGCCTTGATGGCTGATTTTCTGTTTTTATTGGACTGATAGATAATAGCAGCCGTTACAGTATAGATACTTGAAAAAATAAAGGACGCAAGTTCGCCAACAAAAGCTGTTGAAGTCGGTTTGATCAATAGTTTGATGATAATCTTGATAACCTGAATGAAAAATGCCGGAACAGGTCCTAAGGCAAATGCACCGATCAGACATGGCAGATCAGAAATATCCAGTTTGTAGAAGCTTGGTGCAACAGCAATTGGAAAGTCAAAAAACATTAATACGGCACCTAAAGCGCCTAAGATGGCAATACTGCTGATATTCTTTACATTTAAATCTCTTTTCAAAATAAAAAAACCTCTCTCATCCTGACTGTACAGTCGCCACCTGAATCTCACAGGTTCTGCCTAAGCTCGCGGGGTATACCGCCGATCAAGGAATTTCACCTTGCCCTGATGTTTCTGCAAGAAAATATTATCAGAGATTTGTAGTAAAATAAAGTTATATGATCGATAAACTCAAACAGGCAATCAATAAAGCCCACAAAATCGTTTTCTTCTCTGGCGCAGGAATGTCTACTGCTTCCGGGATCCCTGATTTTCGTTCTGCTACAGGCCTCTATAAGAACACCTACAGAGCAGAAGAAATGCTTTCACATACTTTCTTTGAAAATGATCCCGCTGAATTCTATGAATTCTATAAAAGCAAGATGCTGTATCCTGATGCCAGACCTAATTATGCCCACGAATATATCGCCAAGCTTCAGGAAAGCAAGGATGTAGCTGTAGTTACTCAGAATATCGATGGTCTACATCAGGCTGCCGGATCCAAGAAAGTCTATGAGCTTCATGGCTCCGTATTAAGAAACTATTGCACATCATGTCATCAGTTCTATGATTTAGACTACATTATCAATTCTGAAGGCATACCTCGTTGTAAGAAATGTGGAGCAATCATCAAACCTGATGTTGTCCTTTATGAAGAAGGTCTGGATGAAGATGTTATCACTAAAGCGGTTCAGGCTATCGCGACTTGTGATCTCTTGGTGGTCTGTGGTACTTCGCTAGTCGTCTATCCTGCCGCCAGTTTCATCAGATACTTCAGAGGAGATACATTAGCTATCATCAACCGAGATGCGACATCCTATGACTCACAATGTGATATCGTCATCCATGATGATCTGGTCAAAACCTTTAAAAAAATAGATTCCGGAGAATGATCTCCGGAATTTTATTTTATGAAGTTTGTTGTTTTATCTTTTTCAATTATCGGCTCTGTTATGCCCTTATCTTTTGCCAGTTTTCTGATCTCAAGATAATAAGCCATATTTCTGCCCAGATTTCTCATTGTCTGCATTGCTTCTTCATCTTTGTAAACATCCTCAGGAACGCGACCATGAGCATCATTCCAGTAGGATGAAGTAATCAGAGTCATACCACTGATCGAAAAGAATTTGTTTAAAGCATCATTGCTGGTAATATTGCCAGCACGTCTTGAAGATGAAATTGCCGCAGCAGCCTTGAGATTAAGACTTTCCTTATTCGGATAGGAATAGAAAAGTCGATCCATGAATGACATCAAAGATCCACTAGGCCCGGCATAGTATACCGGTGTTCCCACCAGCAAGCCATCACACTCATCCAACAAAGAATATGCTTCATTGACAATATCTTTTTTGATGCATCCTGCACCATTGCTGCATGCGTTGCAAGCTGCACACGATGGAACATTCGACGGTACATTCAACCAGACAGTTTCAATCTGGTTTTCTTTCAGAATCTTTTCAGCTTCACTTAAAGCTGTATAGGTACATCCCTTTTTATGAGGTGAACCATTAATAATCAGTACTTTCATAGCCTAGAATTCCAAAGTAGCCTTGACAGCTCTTTGCCACCTTTCGTATTTCTCTTCAACTTCTTCATGTTTCATATTAGGCTCATAACGCTGAGAAGATTCATCTTTGAAATCTTCCATCTTATAGAAGTCAACCGCAAGACCTGCCAGTCTTGCTGCACCTAGTGCGGTAGTTTCTGGTAATAATGGTCTGATTACAGGAATTTCCAGGATATCAGACTGGAACTGAACCAGCAGTTTATTGACTGAAGCACCACCATCAACTTTGATGAATTCAATCTTCTGATGAAGCTCTTCTTCCATAACTCTGATCAGATCCTTGGACTGATATGCCATGGCCTCAATGCTGGCTCTGACGATATGTGCCCTGCTTGTACCTCTGGTCAGACCAAATATCGCACCTTTACAACTATTGTTCCAGTATGGTGCACCCATACCGGTGAAAGCCGGAACGATCACAACACCATTGGAATCTTCAACAGAATTAGCCAGTTCTTCTGAATCCTTGGCTTCAATAATGAACTTCATCTCATCTCTTAGCCACTGGATCAAAGATCCCGATACAAAGATCGAACCTTCTAAAGCATATTTCAGCTCATCCTTTATCTTCCAGGCAACTGTCGTAAGTAAACCATATTTAGAGATAACTGCTTCTTCACCTGTATTGACCAGAATAAATCCTCCGGTACCGTAGGTATTCTTGACATTGGATTTTTCAAAACACGATTCACCAAATAAGGCAGCCTGCTGGTCTCCTACTAAAGCAGAGATTGGGCAGCTGTGATTAAAGAAATGATGTGGATCGATATTGCCGAATATGCCAGATGTATCTTTGATTTCAGGTAACATTGATTCGGGTATATCAAACAGTTCTAGCAGTTCCTTGTCCCAGTTTAAGGTATGAATATTGAAAAGAAGCGTTCTTGAAGCATTTGTTACATCAGTTGCATGTACTTCACCATTTGTCAGTTTCCAAAGCAAGAAGCAGTCAATCGTTCCAAAAATCAGGTTTGGATTATCTTTAACTCCTTCGACATTGT
The DNA here is from genome assembly GCA_946537295.1 of uncultured Bacillota bacterium. Classification (GTDB taxonomy): domain Bacteria; phylum Bacillota_I; class Bacilli_A; order Erysipelotrichales; family Erysipelotrichaceae; genus Colivicinus. The sequence continues at coordinate 23,265 of CAMNFQ010000010.1, read as the reverse complement.
CTCTGATCCATTTGATCTTGCTGGCAGAGAAATAAGGGTCAAGTACCAGACCGGTCTTTTCCTTGATAAATGGCTCATAGCCATCTTCTTTCATTTTGTTGACGATATCGGATGTCTGGCGTGATTGCCAAACAATTGCATGATATACTGGCAAACCGGTCTCTTTATCCCAGACAACTGTTGTTTCACGCTGATTGGTGATTCCTATTGAAACGATCTGTTCAGGCCTGATCTGACCGCCATCAAAGACTTGAGCCATTACCGCAAGAGTTGAAAGCCAGATCTCATTGGCATCCTGCTCAACCCAGCCAGGTTTCGGGAAGAAATTGGTTATTTCCTTCTGTGCCACCTTAACAACTTTCTGATCAGCATCAAAAATGATAGCTCTGGTGCTCGTAGTGCCCTGATCGATCGCTAAGACATATTTTTCCATATTATTGCTCCTTACATCTACATTTCCATTATATAATAAATGAGAGTCAGGAGGATTCAGCAATGAAAGAAACACTCGTTATTTTAGCTGCTGGTATGGGCTCCAGATATGGTGGCCTCAAGCAGATCGATGGTGTCGGTAACCACAATGAACCAATCATAGAGTTTACGATCTATGATGCCATAAAAACCGGATTCAAAAAAGTTGTTCTGATCATCAAGAAGGAACACGAACAGGCATTCGAAGAATCGCTGGTCAAAAAGATCAGACCATATATTGAAGTAGAATATGCCTACCAGGACATGAATGATATTCCTGAAGGAGTTACTATCCCAGAAGGAAGAGTTAAACCTTGGGGTACAACACACGCCTTATTATCATGTCGCAACATCTTAAAGGAAGATCCATTCGTAGTATGTAATGCCGATGATTTCTATGGACGTAATTCATTTGAAAAGATCATGGATTTCTTCCATAGCGGAATAAATGATAATACCTATTGCATGGTCGGTTACATGGTTGAAAAAACCCTCAGTGATAATGGAACAGTAACCAGAGGCTATTGTCAGAAGAATGAAGAAGGATATCTGACACATATCAAAGAGATCATGAATATCAAATGGAATGATAATCATGATGGTGTCGTCTATGAAGATAATGGTGAATACAAGCCAATGGAAATGGGCTCACCGGTATCAATGAACTTCTGGGGCTTTATGCCTAGCGTAATGGATAAACTTGGCAAGATTTTCGAAAGAGACTTGCCAGAAGGAATCAAAAACAATCCATTAAAATATGAAGCCTTATTACCAAATCATATTGGTGAACTGGTAAACAACAATGAATGTAAAGTTAAAGTCCTTACTTCTGAAGATTCATGGTTTGGCGTAACATACAAGGAAGATAAGCCAACTGTTGTCGCCAAGATCCAATCATTAAAAGATAACGGAACTTATCCCGACATTCTCTTCAAGTAGCAGCAAGGAGCCTACAAGGCTCCTTTCTTATGCTTTTCAAGATATTCGATTATTTCTACCGCATTATATGCTGCACCTTTTCTGATCTGATCACCACAGCACCACAGACATATTCCCTTTGGATCAGTAAGATCCTTTCTTATCCTTCCGACAAATACTTGATTCTGATCAGAAGAATCAAGCGGTGTTGGAAGCTCATCTTCAAACAGTTTTACTCCAGGGAAGCAAGCGATTGCTTCCTTCACTTTATCAAGATCCAGTTCTTCTTGGCAAAGTACCCTGATAGATATACTGTGGCTTCGATATACAGGAACCCTTACACAGGTACAGCTGACCAGAAGCTCATCCAGATGAAGGATCTTTCTTCCCTCATTCTGCATCTTCATTTCTTCAGAAGTGTAATCATTATCCAGATATGATCCGATCTGAGCAACGCAATTATAGGCGATCTGTTTTACAAATACTTCCGGATCAGTCTTTTCATTATTTCTGATCTGCTCTATCTGTTTTTCAAGTTCTTCTATTCCCTTATTGCCGGCACCGGAAACTGCCTGAAATGTTGTCACAACCATAGACGAGATCCTGGAAAGAGAATTGATTGGTGCGACAGCCATCAAAGAAATGATCGTCGAACAGTTAGGATTGGCTATGATTCCCTTATGTTTTAGTGCATCGATACCATTGATCTCTGGTACCACTAAAGGAACATCCTTATCACTGCGGAATGCTGAAGAATTATCAACATATACAGCACCTGTCTTTTTTATCAGTTCATAGTACTTTTTAGACAATTCGTTTGATACAGCTCCCAAGACATAATCAAGACCCTGAAGATTATTATCATTTGCATCTTTGATCTCGATATCATTTCTATTGAAACTTATTGTTTTTCCTTGTGATGAAGCAGAAGCAAAAAGTCTCAGTTCTTCAACATTAAGATCTGATTCTTCCAGACACTTTATCATCTGTCTGCCAACTGCACCGGTTGCACCCAAAATTCCTATTTTCATACACTTGCCTCTTCCAGAATAAAGCGATCATATATACAATGAATTGCTTTCTCAAAATCTTTATTTGCGACACCAACAACAATCGATAGTTCATCGGCACTCTGATTGATTACTTTGATGTTTATGGCATTTCGTCCAAACTCTGAAAGTAAACTTCCCGAGATGCCTGGCAAAGCCTGCATTCTGCGGCCAACGATCGCTAACAATGCGATATCTTCATCGATCCTGATATCATCAGGTTGAAATCTCTTCCGAATCTCATTGATGATCTCATAGAGATTGTTGGAAACCGCTTTTGATTGAACGATAAACGAGAAAGTATCTACTGTGATTGGTACACTTTCGATCGATATCCGATATTCTTCAAAGATCGCCAAGAGATCTCTTAAGAAACCAATACTGGTTGAACTGTGATTCTTGACCAGTGTTATGATTGTATAACCCTGTTTACCGGTAATGCCGGTGATAATCCTTGGCGGATCTTTCTTATCAAGTTCATCGCAATTATTGAGGATGATCGTTCCCTTATCAGCTGGTCGGTTGGTATTACGAATATTTATCGGAATATTCTTTTCTTTGACCGGAAATATCGCATCATCATGTAAGACATTAGCTCCCATATAGGACATTCCTCTTAACTCACGATAAGTAAGCCTTGAACATGACAGAGAATTTTTAATGATCCTTGGATCTGCTACATAGATACCAGAAACATCAGTCCAGTTTTCATAGATATCCGCATCGACAATATTAGCTAAAATAGCACCACTTATATCAGAACCACCCCGGCTCATGACCTTGATACTGCCATTAGGCATCACACCATAGAAGCCTGGTATCACTACTTTACGATCGCTTCTTATCAGTGAAAGGAACTTGTTTTTACTCAGTTCTATATCAACTTCGCCATTATGAATAAAACAGATGAAATCCTTGGCATCAATAAAATCGGCATTCAGATACCTAGCCAGCAGTTTGGCACACAGATATTCACCTCGGCTAACCAGATAATCAGTATCAACATCTTTCGTAAAATGTCTTCTTATTTCCGCAAATTCCTTTTCCAGCTCAAGATCTATGTTTAAAGCATCACGGATCTTCAGATATTTATCTTCAATAAGTGAAAATAGAGAATCAGGTGAAACACCATAATGAAGATGGGCAGCACAAAGATAAAGCAGGTCAGTGACCTTGTGTTCGTCTTCATTAGCTTTGCCACAGGCAGATACAACAATGAATTTTCTTTCTTTTTCTTCATTGACGATATCTTTGACTTTTTTAAACTGCTTTTCATCAGCTAAAGATGAACCGCCGAATTTTACAACTTTAATCATCGATTTATCTCCCCTATAAACATCTTTTCATCATGATTATTATCTATAATATCTGATATTCCCTTAAAACTGCATCTTCTGCTTATAAACGAATCATCACTGATTTTTTCAGCGATATAATCCTTAAACGCTGCTATATTCTGATGCCTTATATAAAAGACTCCTAGTCTTGAAATATCATTATCAATCTTATCTGCTTCTGATTCATTCAGACACATCTCATTATTTTTAAGATCCAGCAGATCCTGAACTATTGCGTGGCCAGTTGGAAGTGATCCTGCCCCTTGACCGGCAAAATAGGCTTTACCAAGATACTTTGAATCTGACATGAGAATATTATTGTTGGAAGAAACTGATGCAAATATATCATCTTTTCTGATAAAACACGGCATAACAAAAGCAGATATATTGTTTCCCTTGAGATCAGCAGAAGCGATCAGTTTGATGACCATATTATTATCCTTGGCGTATTGAATATCCTTATCTGTTATGTTGTCTATGCCAAAACAAGGAATTGAAGAATAATCCATAATCTTATCAAACGCTTCATAGATAGATAACGTCAGTTTATACCTGCTGTCATAGCCGCAGATATCATCACTGGGATCAGCTTCTGCATAACCGAGTTCCTGAGCATTTTTTAAGGCATCCGCAAAACTGATATCTTCATTAAAAAGTCTGCTCAGCAGATAGTTACAGGTGCCATTGATTATACCTTTTATTGATACGATTTCATCATTTCTTTTTATTCTTCGTATATTTATCAGCCATGGTATTCCTCCGCCACAGCTAGCTTCAAATAACAGTTTTGTATTATTGCTTTTAGCTGTATCAAACAGATCCATATGTCTTGAAAGCATCTTTTTATTAGCGCTGATAACATCGATTCCTGATTCCAGTGCTCTTTTTACATAGGAATAGGCTGGTTCATCTCCACCAAGACATTCGATGATACATTCCGGTTTATTTCCAAAGATTTTTTCAACATCATCAGTATACCTTTCGTCCATATCAGGTCTGATATTTCTGACCAGGATACCACAAATATCTATATCAGTGTCTTTCATCCCGTTCAGGATCTTTTCTACACCACTTCCTACTGTTCCATGTCCCAATAAAGCTACTTTCATCATATCTCCATTCTGTTTTTGTTTTGAAAACACTTGTCATCAAAACACAAACATAGTATCATTTTTAAAGTATACTTACAAGAGGTGATGATCATGCGATATGTCAGCAGCAGAAACGATTCCATAGAAGTTGATAGCGCCAAAGCACTTATTCAGGGTCTGAGTCAGGATGGTGGTCTTTTTACTCCTTTGCTGGATAATGAAAAGATTGATCTTAGTTCATTAACAGATCTGAGTTATCCAGAACTTGCAACAAAGATCATCTCTTTTTTCTTTACCGATTTCAAAGAAAAAGAGATTCTTGAATGCGCTAAAAAGGCCTATGATTCCAAGTTTGAAGATGAAGATATTATCAAACTTTCATATGCCCGTGATTTTTCTCTTCTGGAACTATACCATGGTCCAACCAGTGCATTTAAGGATTTCGCCTTAAGTATTCTGCCTCACCTTCTTAAAAAAGCTTATAGAAAATGTGATTGTCATGATAAACTCTGTATTCTTACTGCTACCAGTGGTGATACTGGAAAAGCTGCCTTATCAGCTTTTGCGGATGTCAAGGATACCTATATAACAGTCTTTTATCCTGAGATCGGTGTATCTGATATTCAGAAGCAGCAGATGATCACAAGTAAAGGTAAAAATGTCAAAGTCATTGCAGTCAAAGGAAACTTCGATGATTGTCAGAAACTGGTCAAAAAAGCTACAACATCAGGAATTATTGATAAATATAAGAATATCCGTTTTACCAGTGCAAATTCAATCAATATTGGCCGTCTGGTTCCTCAGATCGTCTATTACTATGCTGCCTATCTTAGACTTGTTAAAGATAAAAAGATCGCTATGGGAGATAAGATCGATTTTGTTGTGCCTACCGGCAATTTTGGTGATATCCTGGCTGGCTATCTGGCAAAACAGAGTGGACTTCCGGTAAGAAGACTGGTCTGTGCTTCCAACTCCAATAATGTCCTGACTGATTTCTTCAAGACAGGAAAATATGATCGTAAGCGTAACTTTATCAACACAATCTCTCCATCGATGGATATCCTTGTTTCCAGTAATCTTGAACGCCTTCTTTATCTTGTATGTAAGGATTCTTCAATGGTTAAAAAGTATATGAATGATCTTGATAAGAATGGTGAATACACTGTAGATGAAAAGATAATGAAAACCATCAATAAGACCTTCAAGGCCTACTGGTGCAGTGAAGATGAATGTAAAAAGATCATAAAGACTTATTTTCAGGATGAAAGCCTGCTGGTCGATCCGCATACCGCAGTTGCGATCTGTGCCTTTGAAAAATATCGCAAAGAAACAAAGGATCAGAAACCTTGTGTAATCCTTTCGACCGCAAGTCCTTACAAGTTTGCGAAAGAAGTACTTGATACTCTAGGTTATGAAATAAATGAATCATTTGCCGCCTTAAACCTGTTAGAAGAGATCTCGGAAGTTCCGATTCCAAAAAATCTTAAAGATCTTGATAAGGCTAAAGTTCGATTCAAAGAAACAATATCTATCAAAAATGGCATGAAAGTCATTGAAGAAAGACTTAAGGAGATCGAAAATGCTTAGAATCAAAACCTGTGCCAGCACTTCAAATCTTGGACCGGGTTTTGATTGCCTGGGTCTGGCTTTGAATATCTATAATTATTTTGATGTGGAAATAAATGAAAAAGATGAACTGATCAATGTGGAAGATAGATACAATACTCCAGATAATCTTTTTCTGACTTCATACCATAAGGCATGCACTACATTTGGTGTGGATGATCATATCAGAGTCAGATTTAACTGTGATATTCCGGTATCAAGAGGACTTGGTTCATCTTCTTCTCTTATTACCGGCGCGATCAAAGCTGCCAGTGTGCTTCATGGAAACTGTCTTTCCGACGAAGAGATATTTCAGATGGTCTCAAAGATCGAAGGCCATCCCGATAATGCTGCACCATGTGTCTATGGTGGGTTTAATGCATCTTTTGTTGATAGTAATAATGCTTTTCATAATATCAGGATGAACTTTTCTGATGAATTCAGATTAGCGGTTTTTATCCCTGATTTTGAAGTAAGTACAGCCAAGGCTAGATCTATCTTACCAGATAGCTATTCACGTCAGATTGCCGTCAATAATGCCTCTAAAGCGATTCTAACAGTACATGCCCTAGAAAATGGAGATCTTGATCTGTTAAAGGAAGTTGCCAGAGATGAGATTCATGAACCATATCGTAAAAAACTGATTCATGAATTTGATGAACTGCAAAAAATCTATCAGGAAGATACTGATGGAGTATTACTTATCAGCGGTTCCGGATCAACCTGTTTTGGTATTGCCAGAAAGGAGTTTTCTGCTTCAGGTATTAACAAACTGTCTGATCTTAAACACAATTGGAATTATCGACCTGTTTCTATCAGCCGCAAGGGAGCCGAACTAATATGAAAAGTGATTATCTGATCGTTCATAAAAAGCTTCTTCCGCCTTATCTGGAAAAAGTCATTGAAGCAAGAGAACTGCTTAATTCTCATAAGGTCGATTCAATCTCGCAAGCTGTAAAAAAAGTAGGTATTTCCCGTAATACCTACTACAAATACAAAGATTTTGTTTTTAAAGAAAAGAGTGAGAATTCCAGACATGCTGTACTATCGCTTGTCCTAAAGGATTCTCAGGGTGCTCTTTCTTCTGTCATAAGTTGTCTGAGTCATAAGGCCACAAACATCGTTACGATCTCGCAAGCTGTTCCCCTTTCTGGATTAGCCAGTGTTCTTATTACCATCGATATTTCTCAAATGAGTGATTCGCTCGATGAGCTGATATCAGATCTCAAGAAACTCCCGGCAACCAGAAAAGTTGATCTTTCAGCTATTGAATAATTATAAGAGGCGACAAGCCTGTATTGCGGCATTTGCCCCATCAGAACAGGCTGTTGCGACCTGTCTTAATGATTTGCTTCGACAATCTCCGGCAACAAAGATATTTTTGGTCATGGTAAGACCATATTCATCTGCAGCGAAGTAGCCTCTTTCATCAAGTTTTGCGACATTGGCGAAATTTCCATTATCAGGTATCAGACCTACCGCCAGAAAGACACCATCACATTCCGCAATCTTCACTTCGCCATTTTCTTCATACCTTACACCAGAGATATTGCCATTATCAGTCACATACTCTAAGATCTTTGTACCAACATGTGTTTCAATATTATCTCTACTTAAGATCTGATCCTGCAGCTTCTTTTCAGCAGTAAACATTGGTAAATCCTGTAACATGATTACTTTCTTGCAGATATCAACAAGATGACCTGTCTCAACAAAAGCTGAGTTTCCTCCTCCGATCATTACAACTGTCTTATCTTTATAGAAATTTCCATCACAGACAGCACAGAAATGGATTCCTTTGCCTATTAAAGCTTCTTCATTGGCCAAACCTAAAGTCCTGTGTGTTGTTCCAGTTGCCAAGATTACAGTCTTTGCTTTTATAGGCTCACCAAGATCCAAACTGATCGTAGCGATCGTTCCATCAGATTCAACCTTTTTGACTTCATCAAAAAGTACTTCACCACCCTGCTTGCTGACCTGATTCAACATCAGATCACCGAATTCATCACCGGATATACATTCAAAACCTGGGATGTTTTCTACTTTAGGTGAATTGACGATCTGTCCGCCAAAGACTGATTTTTCGATCGTTATGACTGACTTTCCATTTCTTAAAGCATATAAAGCCGCAGTGAGTCCGGCTGGGCCACCACCCACTACTGCTACATCATATATTTTTTCCATAATTGATCCTCTTGAAATTAAAGCCCGCATCTTCGCGGGCTTAATGAATTATTTGGAGTTGTGATATTTCATCCAATCGGCAGCTGCATTGGCTCCGACAAACATCGTTCCATCAGGATCGACGATCGTAGGTGTTTCTGTCAGATTCAGCTTTCTGGCTTCATCCATATTTTCTGAACAGTTGACGATTCTATGCTGGATTCCACTTACCTGTAATCTCTGTTCAGCTCCCTTACATTTAGGGCAATGATCCTGAACGTAGATAGTTGGAATATCGAAACCGGTAGAAACCTTATTTTCTTCCTTCTTGGCTTCAACAACTTCATTCATAATATCTCTTGCCTTCATTACTGAAGATTCGATATTGTATTCCTTACGGTGTTTGAATTCCTGAACCTTACCATCGTTCCAGTTCTGAACAGGACGATAGTAACCAGTGATTCTTGACCATACTTCTGTCTTCTTGCCACATTTTGGACAGGTATAAGCTTCACCTGTGATATATCCATGTTCCGGACAGATAGAATATGTCGGAGACATTGTGTAATAAGGAAGCTTATAGTTATCAGAGATCTTCTTTACCAGGTTGGCAGCAGCTTTCCAGTCAGGCAGTTTTTCGCCTAAGAAGCAATGGAATACGGTACCAGATGTGTAAAGAGTCTGTAACTGATCCTGAACATCCAGAGCTGAGAAGATATCTTCAGTATAACCTACTGGAAGGTGTGAAGAATTGGTGTAATAAGGTGTTTCACCTTCCTTACCGGCTGTAATGATATCAGGATATTTTTCCTTATCATGTTTAGCAAGTCTGTAGGCTGTTGATTCAGCTGGTGTAGCTTCGAGGTTGTAAAGATCATGATACATCTCCTGGTAGTTTACAAGTCTCTTTCTCATGTAGTTGAGTACTTCAACAGCAAATTCCTGTGATACCGGATCAGTCAGATCTCTTCTGATCCAGTTAGCATTCAGACATGCTTCATTCATACCGACCAGACCGATCGTAGAGAAGTGGTTATTGAATGTTCCCAGGTATCTCTTGGTGTATGGATATAATCCGTTATCAAGTAACTTGGTGATAACTTCTCTTTTAACATGTAATGATCTGGCAGCGATATCCATCAGATTATCAAGGCGCTTGTAGAAGTCTTCCTTATCCTTAGCCAGGTAGGCAAGTCTTGGAAGGTTGAGTGTTACAACACCAACTGATCCTGTTGATTCACCTGAACCGAAGAAACCACCGGATTTCTTACGCAGTTCTCTTAAATCAAGTCTCAGACGGCAGCACATTGATCTGATGTCTGATGGTTTCATATCAGAATTGACATAGTTTGAGAAATATGGAGTTCCATATTTGGCTGTCATTTCAAATAAGAGTCTGTTGTTTTCTGTATCAGACCAGTCAAATTCTCTGGTGATGGAATATGTAGGAATTGGATACTGGAATCCTCTGCCGTTAGCATCACCTTCGATCATGACTTCAATGAAGGCCTTATTGACCATATCCATTTCCTTCTTGCAGTCCTTGTACTTGAAATCAAGTGTCTTACCACCGACGATACAGTACTGATCAGCAAGATCTTCTGGAACTGTCCAGTCAAGCGTTACATTGGTGAATGGAGCCTGTGTTCCCCAACGTGATGGTGTATTTACACCATAAATGAAGGACTGAATATTCTGCTTAACTTCCTTATATGAGAGGTTGTCGACTCTTACAAATGGAGCAAGGTAAGTGTCGAAAGATGAGAAGGCCTGAGCACCAGCCCATTCATTCTGCATGATACCAAGGAAGTTTACCATCTGGTTGCATAACGTGCTGAGGTGGTTGGCAGGAGTTGAGGTGATCTTGCCATTAACGCCACCCAGACCTTCCTGGATCAGTTGTTTCAAAGACCAGCCGGCACAATAGCCTGTGAGCATTGACAGGTCATGGATATGCATATCGCCATCCTTGTGAGCTCTGCCGATCTCTTCATCATAGACTTCAGAAAGCCAATAGTTTGCGGTAACTGCACCGGAGTTGGAAAGGATCAGACCACCTACGGAATAAGTAACAGTGGAATTTTCCTTGACTCTCCAGTCGATCGCATTGACATAGGAATCTACAAGCTTCTTGTAGTCCAGCATGGTCGTAGAGATATTTCTCGCTTTTTCGCGCTGTTTTCTGTATAAGATATAAGCTTTTGAAACATCAGGATATCCTGCTTCAGACAGAACTTTTTCAACTGAATCCTGAATGTCTTCAACACTGATCTTTTCTTCCTTTACTTTAGAAGAAAAATCTGAAGTAACTCTTAATGCAAGAAGGTTGATGACATCGGGATGGTAGTCCTTCTTGCAGGCATCAAACGCCTTTGTGATCGCATCTGAGATCTTGCCCAGATTAAAATCAACTACTTTTCCATCTCTTTTCAATACGCGGTACATAATTAATTACTCCTTTATTCCCCTTATTTCAACATTCTCGACGTACGGCATAACAGTCTGTCTCATCTGTTCCAGTACATCAGGTCCAACCTCACTTAAACCCTCCTGGATACAGGTTCCATGGTCTTCAAAATTCTGCAGATAGTAGTGTCTTGCTCCCTTTATCCACTTACCGATATTCTCAAAGTCTGCTATATCATGGAATTCCTTGACGACTGTCGTACGGAACTCATATTCAACGTGATTTTCCAGCAAGTAATTCTTGCTTTTTTCTATTTCGCCCAGATCGTATCCCTGTAGACCGATCGTTTCCTGATATTTTTCCGGGCTGTTTTTGATATCCATGGCTACATAATCTACTAAGCCATCATCAATCAGCTGCTTCAACACAGCAAAATTAGAGCCGTTGGTATCAAGTTTAACTTTCAGACCAAGGCTTCTGACTTTTTCAATAAATGTTCTGATTCCTTTATGTAACAGCGGTTCACCACCGGTAATACATACACCATCAAGAACTTTGCTTCTGGTCTCAAGATAATCCAGGATATCTGAGGTTGATATCTCGGAATCATTTTCGTTGAGAAAAACAAGCGAACGATTGTGACAGAACGGACAACGGAAATTGCATCCACCCGTAAATACCGTACACGCCATATTTCCCGGATAGTCCAATAAAGTCAGTTTCTGTAATCCATAGAATCTTATACCATCATCATCTAATTCAGCTGTATACTCTCTTGCTTTTTCTATAAGCCTACGTTGTACTGAATTATAGACATCGATGTCAGATACACTTATGTCACTGCTGAGATAGGAATTCCATTCAAAACGCATCCTATACAGATCAGGCATGATCTCTTGCGTCTTTTCGCTTGTATATAACAGTTTTGAACGTTTGTCTACTTCACTATTCTCTATTCGCACATAGGATAACTGTTCCAAACGCTGAATCGCTTTGGTGATAGTACCCTTGTCAAATACACCTCTGACAGCCAACTCATTCATCGAGATTCCTTCATTCTCATATATCTGAGTAAGCAGGATCAGCTGAGTATAACCTAAATCATATTTACTTAATAACTTATCAAAGTGTTTTTGATTACAGCGATACAAAATAGAGGAGTCCAAACCAGGATAATTATTCTCGCTCATATCGTACCTTGCAAAATAATTATATTCCAAATGGTTGAATATTCAACTAAAATGATCTAAAAATAATTGAAATTTCAACTAAAAAGATTTCCTGGAAATATGATGAAAATTTTTCAATAGAAATAGCCCTATTTTAAGCCATTTATCGCATAAAAAAACAAAAAGTATATTTATTCATTTATTCCTATAATGGCTCTCATAGCCCTATAAAAATCTCTCTGTTTCAATTATAGCAAGATATCTTTGTCACAATCTACAAATCATAATAGAATAGTGATATGAGTTATAAAAGTGACTACCTTGATCAGTATGATTATGCCCATAAAAAAGCCAGAAAAGACTATCTGATCAGCAGAATAAAGAGGAAAAACCCCTATCTTGTTGCACTGGATGACATTGTTGATGAGCATGAATGCACGATCAAGAATCTTGGTGAAATCGATGTACCGTCAGAGCTGATAGTTGGCACAAAAACCGTTGGCAGAAGGTCATCTTTTTCTCATAACTTCATGCCTTTACTTTCGAACAAAAGCGAATTTGCCCGCAAGTGGATGAAGGTATGTGAATATCATTTGTCTGATTCGGGTATCGGTGAAGCACCAAAGGCCTACGAGTACCTTGGACGTTTCTATATCGAAGAAGGAAACAAAAGAGTCAGTGTCTTAAAATCCTATGGAGCTCCTTTCATTACACTTGATGTCAAACGACTGGTACCGAAACAGAGTGAAAGAAAAAGTATCAAGCTCTACTATGAATTCCTGGATTTCTATAATGTTTCAAAACTCTATTCATTACAGTTTTCCAAACTGGGATACTATAATAAGTTTCTTAAATATATCGGTTTTGAAAAAGATCACGAGTGGACAAGAAACGAAAGGATCAGACTTGTCGGTTTCTATGGCAGATTATGCAACGAACTGAGTAAAAGAGATATCAAAGAGAATCAGGCTGATTGTGTAGTTGCCTTATTAGAAATGTATACCTATGATTTTCTGACCCAGATGTCAGATAAACAGCTGGAAAAGATCATCAACGAAAACAAGACCAGACTCAGATATGGTAAAGGTTTCTATAATATTGAATGCATCGCTGATGAAGAAGACAGTCAGCTTTATTCCGATAGAGCGCCATCTATCCTGAAGGATACTGATTTCATCATCTCAGCTGGTGATCTGAGCCCTCGTTATCTGGAATATCTGGTCACCGTATCCAATAAACCACTGCTATATATTCATGGAAATCATGATGATGAGATGCTCAGAAATCCTCCGGAAGGCTGTATCTGTATCGATGATGATCTTTATATCTTTCAGGGTATCAGGATCCTGGGCTTAGGCGGATCATTCCGCTATTCCAATGGTAATTTTCAATATACCGAAGTGCAGATGGAAAGAAGGATCAAGAAACTGAAAAGAAAGATCAGAAAAGCCGGAGGAGTTGATATTGTTGTCTCTCACGCTCCAATTGCCGGATATGGTGATCTGCCAGACTATGCTCATCAGGGCTTTGAATGTTTCAACAAGCTCTTAGAAGAACTCAAACCACATTACTGGTTCTATGGTCATGTCCATCTCAACTATGGACAAGCCATGAACAGACTTCACTCATATAAAAAGACCATGATCGTCAATGTCTATGATCGCTACAGTGTCAAATACTAAATAAAACTGTATTTTTAATAATGGCTCGAATTAAATCGAGCCATTATTTTTTTATTTTGCGTATTTTTTAAACTGGAATGATAGTTCAGTTATATCATCGAACTGTTCAGCACCTTTGTAGAAATCATCAACATCCTTCTTGACACAAGTACAAACTTCCATGGCGCTTTCACCTATATTACTGTTAAGACACTCAAGCAGTCTATCTTCACCATAAAGCTGTGTATCCAGATTTGTTGCCTCAACAACGCCATCAGTATACAGGAAGATCTCGTCTCCTGGTTCTAATTTGAGGTTCTGCTCCTTGTATTTGATGGAATCCATACCGGCAAGTACTAAACCAGCCGGCATCTTGAGATATTCAAACTTACCATCTTTTCTTCTTAATAGCGGAGGGTTATGTCCGGCATTAGCAAATCTCAGATCACCAGTCTTGAGATCAAGGATACCGATCCATGCGGTAACAAACATGCCGGCTGAATTTCCTTCGCAAAGTTCCTTATTGGCTTTGGTAAAAATCTCACCAGTCGAGACTCCTGATTCTGCGTAGTTTCTGATCATTGTCTTGGAACGCATCATGAATAGCGATGCCGGTATTCCCTTTCCGGAAACATCCGCAACTAAGAAGACGATCGTATAATCATTAAGCATATAGAAATCATAGAAATCGCCACCAACTTCTCTGGCTGGATCCATTAAAGCAAACAGATCAAACTCATCATGACCAGGAAAGGCTGGAAAATCTGATGGCAAGGCTGATGATTGAATAGCCTTGGCATATTTCAGTTCATTATCAATTCTTTCATTAGCTTCCTTGATGAACTTTTTTAAAGAATCAACAGTCATATTGATGCCATCTGATAAAGAGATGAATTCCTGATTGGTCTTGACATCAACAACAGTATCCAGATTACCATCGGTAATCTTCTTCATGGAACCATTGACCTTATTGAGATTATTAACAATGATATGTTTTGTCACATAGTATATTCCGACAAACAATAAACCAAACGCAACTGTCAGCATGAAGATATTCAGATAAGTTGAGACCAATTTTGAAAAATCAGCTTCACTTGTCGGAATGAAAGCCAGAATGTCATAGTAACCATCAACGCCAAGCATGTAGTAGTATTTTGTACCTTCTAAAAGATATGTGTGACGCTTTCTGTAATCAAATTCATCATCTTTTACGATCAGACCCAGATCATTGACATTCTGACCTTTTAAATTACCAGTTTCAGAAACAATGTTGCCATTAGAATCTACAACGACCAGAAAGCCCCATTCGCCGACACGACGATTTTCTGTTATACTGTCTACTCGTTCAGCAAAGGCTTCGCGCACCATTTCTTCATCGTATGAAGTGATAACATAATTGCCATTATATTTTATTGCTGCAAACTGCAGACTCATATCAAGGTTCCTCTGATTATCTTCAATATAAGACACCATTCTTCCTTCGGCATTGGTATTGGCAAGAAATTCCTTGGCGTATTGATTTTCTTTCAGATTCTTTCCCAGAAATGATTCATCAGATGATTCAGTAATGATGCCATCCTTGTCAACGATCATAATATTCTTGACGCCGTAATACCAGCTTAACCATTTAAGGTCAGTTCCCTTGAGATCAAAATAATAATCTTCGGCAATCTCGGTGGTAACCTGATACATCCTGTCATTGACCTGATCAAGTAAATCTGCGTAAGCATCATAGGTATTAAGAGCCATCAGATCAAAAGTATCATTTATCGAAATCTGTCTCTGTAAGAAATAGACAAAGAACGAAGTAAAAATAAAACCAATAAAGACAACAACGATCAATGAATTCTGGTATTGAGTAGATATGGTAGGAATAACATTGATCTGTTTTGTATCCCTTTCGATCCTTTGAATAAAAAAGGCAGCCAGCCCAACAACAACCGAATTAACGAGGATCATTGGTACAGAACAGGCTCTGACATAATCAAACGCATATTTTACTCCGGACAGATTTGTCACAAAGATCAGAATCATATGGACTGTTTCACAGAAGATTCCTGTAAACAGAGCCAGGGTCCATTGTGGTGTCTTATTTTCAAAAATCCGATCTCTTAAGTATGCCGCAATAAAACCAGTCAGAACCGTTGCTATCGAACACGCTAGTCTCGTATAATAAGCATCATTCCAAATGACACAGATCCATCTCTCAATTCCACCGATCAGACCGGCAATGATACCAGCTATTGGACCAAAAAACAGGCCAGCACATAATGGTGCCGAATCTCTGACATTTATATTGACGTAATCATGCAATACTCCAAATTCCGTCGCGAAGATCGCAATAAGACCAAATATGATACCAACATATATCTGCTTACGCAAATCTGAAACGTTTTTGAAGCGCTCACCTCGCATATAAAAATGCAACAACAGAGTTGCAAGCAACGGAACAAGAGCTACAGCTGTAAGTCTTCTTAATGTAATCATTTTTACTTACTTATAATATCATTTTTTTGTCTGATCAGTTTCGGGTTGTTTATTGTCTCTGTTTTCTATAGCCTCATTAGCTATTTCGGATTTTATATCACTGAACCAGATCCATGATAATTTCATGTTTAAAATCGAAAGAAACAGACTTATATTATATCCGGCAGTATAGATAAAAGCAGCTGCAGTAAGAGGAAACAGAAAACTGTGATGCTTGAAATCAAAGAAAGAATACGGTGCCAGATCACTAGGCAAGATTCCAGAACCAAACAATACACCCATGATGATGGCGTAGATTGTAATAAAAGAGGTGCCTAAGAATGGTTCTAAGGGCTTTAGCTTTCCAATTGGGGCATCATTAAAGATAAAAGACAGTAACATCAGGGCAGGTATTACCAGATGCATCATAATACCAGGATAACTGGAAATATCAGGTTTATCCGGCAATGATGGTAAAAGACCAACCATAACAACAATAAAGATGATAAACTCTGTTGATGCTGCCGAAAGTCTCATAAAATAAACAGCTCTAGAAGTCACTTCAGTATTTTTATCAGCTTCATGAATACATACAAAAAAGAAGATTAGTGAAATGATCGAGGTATAGATTGTTCCACAGAATGTCATATAACGAAGTCTGTCGATAAGATTACTCTTGAATACAAATACCGAATACGCAACAGCCGCCATACCAAAGATAGCGATTATCAGACTGATATAGGCGTTGCATCTTTTTTTAAACAAGAATCTGTTGTGAAATCTTGTTTGAAAATCATCAAGATCTATTTTATTCATATCTTTCTCAGGCACATCAGCCCTGTTTCATCTGCTTTGCAATTCTTTTAGCTACAAACTTATCAAACTGCTGTTTCAGCAATGCTGCTACCGGAACAGCAATTAGCATACCCAGAACACCACCCATCTGTCCACCAGCTATCAGGGCAACGATGACCAGGATCGGATGGATCTCAACATTGTCACTCAAGAGTTTTGGATTGATGATATTGCCATCGATCGCCATAACTACAGCAAGTACAATGCCTCCTATAACCAGATGTGCAAGCGATCCTTCCGAAAGACAGACAATGATCAATGAGCCAAAGCCTACGATTGGACCAACGTAAGGAATAAGATTTCCTACTGCTGTCAATAATCCTATGACTACTGCGTAAGGAATTCCAGCTATCAGCAAGGCGATCGTAACCATGACGCCAATCAGCAAGGCGTCAAGGAATTGTCCTCTGATATAACCGGAAAATACCCTATCCGCATCCGCAACAAATTCTTTTAAACTGTTTCTGGTCTTTTCTGAAGTGAATAGAATCAGTACATCCTTCCAGTATTCACCAATCTGATCATCAAGCAGAAAATAGATTGCAAAGATATTGGCGAATAACAGAGTAGATGCTCCAGAAGAGATATTGTTGAAGGTTTTGGCAGCACTTGAGCCAAAATCACCAAGATTGATATTGAAATCTGCCAGCTTGCTCTCAACTACACTCCAGAAAGCAGAGAAATCCGTTTCCAATGATTCAACATAATCAACAAGATCCTTAAAATCAATTGCTGATATACTTTTTGTAACTGTTATTACCAGCATTGAAATGATAAACAGAACAATCATCGCAATCAATACAAAAGTTGCAGTTACACCAAATGCCCGACGGGTCTTATCATTCTTGATCCAGGCAAATACTTTAGTTTCAAACCAGGAGACTACAGGTGAAAAAAGATATGCCAGTACGATACCAAGGATAAGTGGTGCTGTAATAGCTTCAATAAAAGTGAAAGCCGATTTAGTCTCTGTTGACATATTGTAAATAATCAAGCCAACAACAAAAACCACTAAAGCACTCACGATACCATAGATCGCAATCTTCATATATTTTTCATCATAAAGAAATTCTTTTAATTTTTTCATGTAATACTCCATTAATGATCATCAAATCAATCAATAATCATATTATACATTCATTTGTTTCATTCTTCAGATTTAAGTCATGATTAAACCAAAATAAAAGCAATATCTTCACTTATCAAGATATTGCTTATTATTGTGTTATTTCATCATCTCTTCGATATCGACAGCATTACCAGTATGTGGTTTCTTTGGATCGACCTTGAAAGCCTTACGCTTAGCAGCCATTTCTCTGGCTTCCTTAGAACCGCTGTTGAAGACAATCTTGACTGCACGTGGTATTGCGTATGAGATCAGACCGCCAATCTTATCTTCAGCTCGACGATAATCTGTCATTTCTGGATGGTCTCTCTTGAGGTGGATCGCATCAAATTCACAACGAGTTGTACACAAGCCACATCCGATACATCTGTTTTCATCAACGATGTTGACACCACATGACAGACATCTTGAACATTCGGTCTTGACCTGTTCTTCCGTAAAGATCTTACGTGGGTCAGTAAATGAATGACCAGGATCTTCGATCTTTTCTGTTTCAGGTTCCTGACGTCCGGCATGATCATAAGATGGAATCGTGATATTATCAGTATCCAGAGCTTTGAAGAAACGACGGTCACGTCCAATCGTTAATGGAACATTGTATTCTGATACATAACGGATCAGTGATTCAGCTGCTTCATGACCCTGACCGATCGCATCGATAACAAATCTTGGTCCACTGAAGACATCACCACCGACAAATATAGACTCATCATTAGTCTGATAAGTGAATTTATCAGCAGCAGGATAATTGCCTCTGGCAAATGTTACATCTGTATCCTTAAGCAGATCGCCCCAGACAATACTCTGACCGATCGCGAAGATAATCCTGTCGGCTTTTACGGTCATTGTTTCTTCTTCATCATACTTAGGTGAGAAAGCACCTGTTTCAGGATCAATTGTTGAAAGACAACGCTTGAAGACGATACCATTTACATGTCCTTTTTCATCAACAAGAACTTCTTTAGGACCCCAACCCGGATTAATCTTGACGTCTTCTTCTTCAGCTTCAGTTATTTCCTGTTTTGTTGCCGGCATGGTTTCTCTTGATTCCAGACAGAACATTGAAACAGAATCCGGATAGAAACGGTGAGCTGTTCTTGCGCAGTCGATCGCAACATTACCACCACCGACTACGACAACATCACCATCATATTTCTGATCAGGATTGCTTAATGCTTCCTTAAGGAAATTGACGGCAATATCAGTTCCTGGCGCTGTTTCATTAGGAATACCAGGAAGTCTGCCACCCTGACAGCCGATTGCGATATAGAAAGCCTGATAGCCCTGTTCTTTGAGTTGCTGAATGGTGATATCCTTACCAACTTCAACATTACATCTAATTTCAACTCCAAGCTGTCTGATGACGTCGATTTCAGCATCAATTACATCCTTCTGTAATTTATAAGAAGGAATACCATAAGTCATCATGCCACCAGGTTTTTCATTTTTCTCAAAGACCGTTGGTGAATAGCCTCTTTCTGCCAGATAATAGGCACAACTAAGTCCTGCAGGTCCAGCACCGATAATGGCTATCTTCTGTTTCCATTCTCCTGTGAGATTATTGATCAGTTTCTTAGGAATATATCTTGTTGCAGCATGCAGATCACGTTCAGCCAGGAATTTCTTGACTTCATCAATAGAAACCGGCTGATCTATTTTGCCTCTGGTACATGCCTGTTCACACAGTTTATTACAAACACGACCACAGATTGCCGGGAATGGATTTTCCCTCTTGATCAAAGCTAGAGCTTCATCGTATCTGCCTTCCTTGGCCATCTTAAGATAACCCTGGACAGGTACATGAGCCGGACATGCTGACTTACATGGCGATGTTCCACTCTTATGAGTATTAACTCTGGCAGTATCACGATAGTTCTCATCCCAGGCATATTTGCCCCATCTGATCATGTCAGGTAAAGGCTGCTTAGGATATTCAAATGGCTTGCCATTCTTATCACACAGTTTCTGACCAAGCTTGATTGCACCAGCTGGACAGACCTCAACACAACGGTTGCAGGCTACACATTTTTCATTATCAACCTCAGCAGTATAAGCACTCTTGGACATATTACGAGTGTTATATAGCTGTGATGTTCTCAATGCATTACAGATCTGGACATTACAGTTACAGATATCAAAGATATGATCTTCTCCATCGATATTTGTCGTCTGATGTACATAACCGTTTTCTTCTGCTCTTTTCAAGATATCCAAAGCTTCTTCTTTGGTGATATAGTGGGCTCTTCCTGTTTCAACAGTATAATCAGCCATGTCACCAACCTGAATGCACCAGTCGTTTGGATCATCCGTACAGCCTTCACCCAGTTTAGCTCTGGAATAACGGCACGAACAGATACCAGCCGACAGATGTCCTTCATATTTCTGCAGCCAATAAGATATCTTTTCAATATCCAAGGCTTCATTATGCATTGAAACTTCTTTTTCAACTGGAATAACGTGCATTCCTATGCCATTACCACCAGGTCGAACCATGGAAGTTATATCTTCCAGAGGAAGAAAGGTCATTCTTTCAAAGAAGGAAGCTACTGCCGGATTTTTATCAATCCTATCTATTGATGAATTGAACAGTTCAGCACTTCCTGGAACAAAGTAGGAAAGACGATATCTCTTTTCGTTGATATCCTTTTCCTGTGTAGGACCATTATCATCATAATGATCACCATAGTCATATTCCAGAATGCCGTGAACTGCCATCAGATCAAGCAATTCGCTGATTCTTTCCTTACTGAACTGCTTCTTATTTAATTCACAGATCTGTTCATAGGTATACCACTTACGCAGTTTTAATGTCAGTAAAACATCAACTTCATCTTCTGTAAGTATTTCTCTTAAACCCCAGTATTCTGGTGAATCCGCCTTAACTCCACCAATAATGTTTTTAACATTGTCTGTTATCTTTCTGGCAAGTTTGGCATACTTCTTCTTGAAGTCTTTTTCACCTTCATATTTTGAAATAGTCTCTTTTTTGTCACGATAAATTTCAGGCATAGTAATTCTCCTTTATCATTATGCTTGCAGTTGAGATGAATTTATTTTCAGAAAATATCTACTAATATTATTTTACTTTTTTATATTATTCTCTTTCAAATTATTCAGCAGTTATTATTCTGCGATATCTTCTTTATCTAAAAGTCCAGCTTCTTTATGAGCGTCATATCTGGCAAAATATGCACAAGCTATACCTGCCCATAAAACGAAATAGCTTAAATCTGTCATTACAGCCTGTATTCTATTTGCACTAGTAACAAATGATCTGGCAAATAAAATAACTAATACGATAGGAACTATAATCTTATTCTGTTTATATTTGTTTAATCTTCCTGCCGTATAGCTCATCAGTATTAAGGATATAGAAGTTAATAATCCTTTATATGCTGAAAGACCTCTTGCGCCTCGTCCAGCCTGACCACTTGCATCAGTTACATCAACCGGACGTTCTGGACGACCTGAAGCGAACAGACGTCTTTCGCTTCCCATAGCCAATAAGAATGCATAAGACAGAATCAGATATCTTAACATATTTCCATGAGGAGTCTTATATCCCCAGAAAGCATAATACAGTACCAGTACATAACCTATAAGCAAAGTAACAGTTTTAACAAGCGGAGCTCTATTCGCAAAAACTATCGTAACGATAATTCCCGCAAGAATAAGCACAGCGGTGATTAAAATTAAAACGTTCATTTTTTTGCTTACATTATACTTATTCAAAAACATATTCACATATTCTCCTTATTTTCTTTATTCTATTTTACACTATTATGTATGCTTTATTTTTTATTGTTGACTATTATTTATATTTAGAAGTTTTCTAAGCAGAGACTGAATCGGTTTTAAACACAGATTAGCTACAAAAGCCAACAGCAGTGATACCAGATATGCTCCTATTACTACTATGAAACCAGATCCTGCATTAGCTTCTGTTATATTTAATTTACGTACTACATACTCGATTCCTCGTGTATGGAACAGATAAACCATATAGTTATTCTTGCTTAAGAACATAACTACTTTCGCGACTGTATTATTTCTGATCTTAACAACCTGATCCCAGAACATGAAACAGCCTATGCACAGGAATGTATACATTGGTTGAACACTGGTAGCATCTTCAAAAGCCTCAAAGAACGGTAACATACCATTGATGCCTAATACCGTAAATGCATAGCCAACAATGGCCAGAATTATCCATTTGATCTTCTTTTCTTTAACTATCACATGACGATAGTAATAGCCGGCGAAATAATAAATCGTCCATCCTTCCAAAACCCAGCACAGCATTGAAAAACCGATACCAAGGTCATAGCAGAAATAGTAAGCTAGGATGTTGATTCCGATAGCGATACGCCATAAAATCTTGAGTTCACTCTCATCCATGCTATGTAGCATCTTTGACAGGAAAGGTGTAGATAAGAGTAAACCAAACATCGGATACATAAACCACATGTGACCATCGGCTGATATATCAACGATTTCCTTGTAATAGGTTAAAAAGATATCTGGGACATTGACACTTCCCATGACATGTACATAATCCCAGATCGTCCAAACAAAAACAAAAGCCAGAAACGGGAAGAATACTGTAACAAATTTATTCTTGTAAAATCTGATGATGTCATCTTTGTTTTTAAATTCTTTCTCCAGATTAAAATAACCACTGATCATATAGAAAAGACCATCACAGGTTATCAGCAGTATCCTGAACAAAGAATCAATCAATGGATCTTCAATACCAAAATAATGAAATGAGTGAACTGCAATGACACTGATGCCCAGAATCACCCTCATTAAATCCAAATTGTAACTTCTATTTTTCATAATAATATCCCCTGTTTTCTCTGTATAATTGTATAATATTTTAACTATCATTTCTTATTGTCTCCGAAATATGTAATTACTAAATTATACAAAACAGCATAACAAAAA
>CAMNFQ010000009.1 GCA_946537295.1 uncultured Bacillota bacterium | reverse complement strand
GCTGAATCATTAGGCATAGGAAGTTGCTATATCGGTGATATTATGGAAAACTGTGAAAAACAGCGCGAGATTCTTGGACTTCCTGAGTATGTATTCCCATGTGCCATGCTGGTAATGGGCTATTCCACAAAGGAACAGCTTAACAGAACAAAGGTCAAAAGAGCTCCACTAGAGTATATCGTAAGTACAGATACTTATCCTTCGATGGATAAGGAATACCGCAGGATGCTTTTTGATAAACATCCTCAAAACAGAAGCTATGAAGATTGGATGAAAGCCTTCTGTGAAAGAAAATATAACTCAGATTTTTCAAGAGAGATGAGCAGATCAGTTAAGGAATATCTGAAACAATATGAATAGAAAAGAGTAGTCGTGAGACTACTCTTATTCATCAAATAAATGAGATCTTTCTAATGCTTTTATCAGCACATAACCGATCACAACAGATATCAGTTCTCCGACAGCTACTTCGGATCCCATAATAAGTGTTCCAACCAGGAAATTATCTCTCATCAGAAAATACGCCAGTTCTGCACCAACAATCAGAAAGTTGAAGAAGACAGGACTGAGTATTGAAATAAGCGGAATACCTTTGACCTTGTTATCTTTGAATTTGTAGGTACAATAGGCTGCAATAAGAGTGGCGAAACTGCCGATGATCGAATCAATAAAGCCAGTTGGGTTAAAACCGGTTATTGCACCGATGAGATTGGTGATTGCACAACCGATCGTCAATCCTATGATCGATGGCTTGAAAATCAAAGGAAGCATCGTGAGTGCTTCGGCGATACGGACCTGAATAGGACCGTAGCTGATAGGGGCCAAGACGGTTGAGACAGCAGTGTAGACGGCAGCTATCATTGCGATCTTGGTGATTGTTTTTGTTTGCATTCTTTTTTCTCCTTATTTTAATTTACGTCAGGTAGCCGCTACTGACGGTGAAAGAATCACTGATACTAATCATACACTATTATTAAATAAAGACAATAAAAATCGTATTGAACTTCAATACGATCTTAGATATTTTCAATGAATTTTTTCACGATATCGATACCGGATATCAATGTACCAATCGTTGAGAACAGATTTGCGAAGATGACAACCATCAATGTTCTGGTTACCCGGTTTTTCCAGAATCCTGTGAAACTTGAAGTATCTTCTGATAGATCTTCAAAGTCTTTAACCTTAGGTTTTCTGATCGTAGCTTCAACTAGTCCGGCAAACCAACCGGAAGCCAGCAAAGGATTCAGGGAAGTGATCGGTGAAGCAATAAAGGCAGTTAAGACAGACAGCGGATGACCAAGAGCTAAGATGACGCCAATTGCACTTAAGCCACCATTCCATAGGATCCATGATCTGATCTGCTGTAAACCGACATCTCTGTTTTTAATGATTGTATAGGCGATCATCAATACGATCGCAATTGGAACGACATATTTGAGATAGGAAGTAAATGATTTCTTCTTCTCTACTTTTTCTAGTTCTGCCAGATCAATATCATCATTGAGATATTTTTCAATGCCAAGTGAATGAGCTGCTCCAATGATCGCAACAATCTTCTTGCCAGGAGCTGTTTTTATCTTCTGAGCAAGATACTGATCTCTTTCATCGACCAATACTTTCTTAACAACAGGGAATTCCTTACTGATCTCACCAAGTGCAGCTTCCAGAGCATCAGCTTCCTTAAGCTTGCTTAATTCTTCTTCAGAAATCTCTTCATCTGAGAAGATCGAAGAGATGATGCTGACAAGGAGTTTAAATTTCTCTTTGCCTCCAAGCATATTCCAGATCCTGGAAAACGTGGTCTTGATCGGTCTGTCGGCCAAGACTAGATTCAGATTGTTTTCTTTAGCCAGTCTGATGCCTTCCATCATCTCACCGCCGGAAGTAGAGCCTAGTGATTTGGCCATCCTTTTCTGAAAAGAGGAGAGGATGACATTAACCATCAGATAACCGACCTGTTTTTCTTTAATAACTTTGACGATATCGGTATCTCGCCATTTTTCTGGATTTTCCAGTTTTTCGTAACGCTGTTCATCTAGTTCGATGCAGATTGAATCAGGTTTTACTTCTTCGATACATTTATCGACATCCTCGATGGATGTTTTCGAGACATGAGCGGTTTTTACCAGGTAAATCTGCTTATCCTGATAGTTTAGCTTAACTATATTTTCACACATAAACTAATTATAGCATTGTATAATTAAGTCGTGAAAATGAACAGGGAAGAGCTTCAGGAATTCAATTCATATCTCAAAGGTTATATTGATAATCCGGAAGTAAGAAAAATGGCTGATTTTGTTGCTCATGGCAAGGTTTCGGTATTGCATCATAGTCTGAATGTTGCGATGCTTGCCTATCTGCTTAATTCGCGATTAAAACTGAAAGCTGATCTGGAGCCTTTACTGATTGGAGCCTTGCTCCATGATTTTTATCTTTATGACTGGCATGAAGCCAGACTGAATTCTAATATTTTCAAGATGCATGGTTTCACTCATCCTAAAGTAGCCTGTGATAATGCGATCAGACATTTCGCTGTAGATAAAAAGACACAGGAAGTCATCAGCTGTCATATGTGGCCTTTGACTTTACGTTCTTTGCCTCGTCATAAAGAAGCCATACTGGTATGTATTGCTGATAAACTCTGTGCCATCAAGGAGACATTTGTAAGATGATCAACAGATATTTCATATATTTTATTATCATGAGCTTTGTGGGCTACATCTATGAATGCATCGCTATGGTCATCTGGACAGGCAAATGGGATAACCGTGGTTTCCTTTATGGTCCGATTATACCTATTTATGGTTCAGCTTCCTTATTTGGAACGATCTTATTTGATCAGGTTATTAAAGACTATAGTCCACTCACCGTCTTTCTAGTCAGCGTTTTCGCATCTGCAATACTGGAATATGTTGTTCACTATACTTTGGAAAAGATCTTTCATGCCTATTGGTGGGACTATTCAAAATCACCTCTTAATATCAATGGCAGGATCTGTCTTCCAGCTTCACTTGGTTTTGGTTTGGCAGGTCTGATCATTATTTACCTGATAAATCCTGTACTTATCAGATTTATCAACAGTATCAATGATCTGTTGGCCCAATTCATATCATTACTGTTTGCGTTTCTGTTTGGTGCTGATCTGACAATGACAATCAGCGTCTTATCTAATTTTGAAAAAAGAGTACTATCTGTCGATAAATATATCAATGATCACATGGAAAGCTTTATTGGTAACATCACCGATGAAAGCAAGGGTATCAACACCAGATTCTATTCAACTGTAGATAAGATAGAAGAAAAAAGAAAAGCGGTATTTAATGATAGAATAGAAAGGATGATTAACTCAGACGATAGTTTTTATCATCGTATCATCAATAGAGTAAAGGGCTTTACTGGTAAAAATGCTGCCCGACTAAATGAAGTATTAAGCAGAATTAAGAGAAGAAAAAACAATGAATGACAAGATAATTATCAGAGGTGCCAGAGTAAATAATCTCAAAAATATCAATCTGGATCTCCCACGAAACAAGCTTATTGTAATGACTGGTCTTTCCGGTTCGGGAAAGACTTCTTTAGCTTTTGATACGATTTATGCTGAGGGACAAAGACGCTATGTCGAGTCACTTTCCAGCTATGCCAGACAGTTTCTTGGCGGAGTTGATAAACCTGATGTTGATATGATCGAAGGATTATCTCCTGCCATTGCAATCGATCAGAAGACGACTTCCAATAATCCAAGATCAACAGTAGCAACGATCACGGAGATCTATGATTATCTGCGTCTGCTTTATGCCAGATGCGGTGTGGCTTATTGTCCAAATCATAATGAACCGATTGAAGCTATGACGATTAGTGGCATGGTTAAGAACATCATGAATTATGAAAATGGTGAAAGGATGGAGATCCTCGCCAATGTCGTTACTAATAAGAAGGGTACTTTTAAAGACTATTTTGAAAAACTGAAGAAAGATGGTTTTATCAGAGTATATGTTGATGACCAACTTTTTGATATTGAAGAAGTACCAGAACTTGATAAGAACAAGAGACACAATATTGAAGTAGTTGTAGATAGAATCGTCAAAAAAGAAGGTATCGAAACAAGACTCAATGACTCGCTTGAGATCGCTCTTAAGCTTGCGGATGGCACATGTGTGATCAAACATGGTGAAAGAAAAGATCTGTTTTCTTCTCATCATGCCTGTCCAAAATGTGGCTTTACAGTGCCTACACTGGAGCCAAGACTCTTCTCATTCAATTCACCTTTAGGTGCATGTGATGAATGTAAGGGACTTGGTGTGACGATGTCTGTTGATCTGGATTATCTGATGCCTGATATGAGTAAGTCGATTGCGGAAGGAGGTATCAGATATTACAAGAATATCTATGGTACAAGCAATCTTGAATGGCAGAATTTTGCTACACTGTTAAAGCACTACAAGATCTCTGAGACTAAACCATTAAATAAGATGAGTAAAAAAGAAATGGATATCATCCTTTATGGTTCTGATGAAGAGATTAAATATACAGTTACCTCAACCGGTGGTACTACCTACAATAAGTATGGCTATATTGAAGGGGTCAAGACACTGATTGAGAGAAGATTTGAAGAAACTCAATCTAAGTTCGGTAAGGAATACTATGGTTCTTTTATGGTTGAAGCAGAATGCAAGAAGTGCCATGGAGCGCGTCTGAACGACAAGGTCCTTTCGGTCAGGGTTTCTGATAAAAATATCTATAACTTTACCAGAATGTCTATTCTGCAGGCTAATGATTTCATTGATCAGCTTAAATTTGATCCGATGCGTGCAGAAATAGCTAAAACATTGCTTAATGAACTAAGATCACGTTTAAGATTCTTAAAAGATGTAGGCCTTGATTATCTTACGCTTGATCGAGTCGCGGGTTCTTTATCCGGTGGTGAAGCACAACGTATCCGTCTGGCAACACAGATCGGTTCAGCTTTGACGGGCGTGCTTTATGTTTTGGATGAACCTTCAATTGGCTTACATCAGAAAGATAATGCCAAACTCATTCAGACACTTAAGAAGATGCGTGATCTCGATAATACCGTCATTGTCGTTGAACATGATGGTGAAACGATGTTGGAATCAGATTTTATTGTTGATATCGGACCAGGGGCTGGTAAAGATGGTGGTGAAGTTGTTTTCGCCGGCACACCAGAAGAAATACTTAAGGATGAAAAATCCATAACCGGTCAGTATCTTTCTTTCCGAAAAGAGATACCAATTCCTAAAAACCGTCGTAAAGGTAATGGCAAAAAAATAAAGATTGTTGGTGCACAAGAAAACAACCTCAAGAATATTGATGTTGATATTCCTTTAGGCAAATTTGTGGTGGTAACAGGAGTATCTGGTTCAGGTAAATCTTCTCTGATCATTGAGACAATGACCAAGGCGATAATGAAGTCACTTGATCGGGTTAGGATCAGACCAGGCAAGGTCAAAAAGATCGATGGTTTGAAAAATATTGATAAGATCGTTTATATCACCCAGGATCCGATCGGTCGTACACCAAGAAGTAATCCCGCAACCTATACAGGTGTATTTGATGATATTCGTGATCTTTACGCAATGACGCCTGATTCCAAGGAAAGAGGTTATACTAAATCGCGTTATTCCTTTAATGTACCAGGTGGAAGATGTGAAGCCTGCTATGGCGATGGTGTCAAAAGGATATCCATGCTGTTTATTCCAGATGTCTATGTAGAATGTGAAGAGTGTCATGGCAAACGTTATAACTCTGAAACTTTGGAAGTAAGATATAAAGGAAAGAATATCTACGATGTCTTGAAGATGAGTGTCAAGGAAGCACTGGAATTCTTCAAGAATCATAAGAAGATCAAAGATAAACTGCAGGTGCTTTATGATGTTGGTTTGGGCTATATTGAACTTGGCCAGTCCGCTACAACACTATCCGGTGGTGAAGCACAACGAGTCAAACTGGCTTCAGAACTGCAGAAAAAGCCTACCGGAAAGACAATGTTTGTCCTGGATGAACCTACCACAGGTTTACACATGGACGATGTTTTGAAACTGATCAGGATCATTGATCGGATAGTCGACAATGGCGATACTGTTGTTGTTATCGAACATAATCTTGATGTAATAAAATGTGCTGATCATATTATTGATCTGGGACCTAATGGTGGCGATGACGGAGGACAGATTATAGCTGAAGGTACTCCGGAAGAAGTCATGAATGTCGAAAGATCCTATACCGGTCAGTATCTTAAGAAAGTATTAGGTGAAAAACATGGCTAATGAGGAACTTAATAAGCGAGTATTTGTAAAAGAGATAAAGGAACATCTCAATCTTGAACAGCTGACAGGTGATGAGGCTTCGCTTAACCGTTGGGTTATCGCTCCTGATATCAACCGTCCTGGTCTGGAACTGTCAGGTTATCTGGAATCAAATGACCTTAAGCGTGTCGTTATTCTGGGAACCAAAGAATTTGAGTTCATGTCCAAATTTGATGAGAATACACAAAGAGAAAGATTTGAGATCATTACTGACTCTTTCACTCCTTGTATCATTCTTTCAGAAAACTTCAAGGATATGAATTCCTTACTGCAACTGGCCAGAGAAAAGGATTTTCCTATCTTCCGTTATGAAGGAAAGACATATCAGCTGATCGTTGATCTGGTATCTTTCCTATCGGAAAAACTGGCTCCAAGTGACAATATGTATGGTGTCATGATGAATATCTATGGTAAAGGAGTCATGATTACCGGAAAGTCCGGTATTGGTAAATCTGAACTTGCGCTCGACTTAATCAACAGAGGCCATATGCTGGTAGCTGATGATCGTGTTGATGTAACAAGAGTTCATACCAGCATCCTTACGCAAGCACCAAAAATATTAAAAAGGATGTTAGAGATCAGAGGTATTGGAATAGTTGATGTAACCAGAATCTTTGGGGCAAATGCCTATCTGAATAAATGTCAGCTTGACTTTGTAATAAAGCTAGTTAAATATGATGAAACAATGCAGGCGGACAGATTGAATCCTCTGAATGATTACATGAATATTCTTGGTCTGGATGTTCCAATGCTCACGATACCTATCACCGAAGGTAAACAACTCTCAGTTATCATTGAAGCGGCTGTTTCCAGCTATCTTCTCAGTAAGCTGGGCTTTAATGCCAATGAGGATTTCAAAGAAAGATATCATAAACTTCTTAAGGAAAAGGGGGATAATCAATAATGCATTTTTTTCCTGATGAGCAGACTTTTCTTATGTTCAAGATCGGAAACATATCACTTGATATCAGATGGTATGCGGTTCTGATCTTAACAGGTGCTCTGATAACATATCTTATATCCAAGAAAGACATTCAGAAGGTAAAATATATCGATCTGGATTTTTTTGATTCTATGGCGGTATATACACTATGGGTTGGCATAATTGGCGCAAGACTCTGGTTCTGCATCTTCTATAATTTTTCCTACTATATGGCAAATCCTTTAGAGATCATCAGAATCTGGGATGGTGGTCTGGCAATACAGGGAGGTATCGTGTTTGGTGCCTTATTTGCCTATCTGTATATGAAAAAGAATCATTATTCCTTTTTCAAACTCGCTGATCTGATCTTGCCTAATGTCCTTCTGGCACAGGCTATCGGACGCTGGGGCAATTTCGTCAACAAGGAATGTCATGGTGCTGAAGTTGCGGAATCATATTACGATGGCATCCTGTCTTTTCTGAAACAGGGGATGTATATCAATGGCCATTACTATGAGCCGATGTTCTTCTATGAATCGATCTTATGTATCTTAGGCTGGGTACTTATCTATTTTGCCTTAAAGAAATATCAGAACAAAAGAGGGGACCTGGTCTATGGCTATCTCATGTGGTATGGTCTGATCAGATTCTTCATTGAAGGAAGAAGGACAGATTCCTTGTATCTGGGCAATCTTAAAATGGCTCAATTGACTTCTGTTTTGTTCTTGATTATTGGTTTATTGGGTTATCTTGGTTTCTTTGAACGCTTTATCAAGAAAGAAAAACCGACATTGTTGTTTGATTTTGATGGTACGCTGGTCGATACTAAACAAGGCATTGTAGAAGCATATCGTGCTTTATTCAAGAAATATTCTGATGAAGCTAAGTTTACTGATGAAGTAAAGCAAGAGATCATCGGTCCAGCGCTAAAGGATCTTTTCCCTAAGTATTTTCCAGGTATTGATTACGACACACTTTATGCCGACTATCGAAAAAGACAACTGGAAGTATCAAAGACGACCAATCATCCGACACCAAACAGTGAACAGGTCTTAAAACAGCTTCATGAAGAAGGCTATCATATTGCGATCATCTCTACAAGATCTCACGAAGGCATTGAAGAGATCCTTAAGGATTTCTCTCTGGAAGGCTATATTGATGATATCTGCGGTTTAAGAGATGTTAAAAACCTTAAACCAGATCCCGAAGCAATCTTCAAGATCGTCAACAAGAATGGCTGGAACAGAGAATGTATCATGGTTGGTGATTCTCTGATGGATATCAACTGTGGTCTCAATTATGGAGCATATACTGTTGCTTATCTTGATGATCCTGCAAGATCAGAAATATTGGCTAAAACAGCAAATGAATCGATAACCGATATGATTGATATATTGGAAATCGTAAAGAAGGATATTTACTTTACATATGATAAAAAATAGAGATTATTTCTCTATTTTTTATAATTCGCTTACATTGTCAGGATTATTGGTTATAATAAAAAAGAATATGAGGAGGCTATAACATGGTTACAGTTTTAAATCATCCACTTATCACGCATAAACTCACTTTCATGCGCATGCAGGAGACAGGTCATAAGGATTTCCGTGAAAACCTTGATGAGATTGCTTCTTTGATGGCATACGAAGTATGTCGTGATCTTCCGTTAAAAGATGTAGAGATCACAACTCCAATGGCAGAATGTACATCACAGATTCTTGATACTGAAGTTATTCTTGTGCCGATCCTTAGAGCAGGCATGGGACTGGTAGACGGAATCATGGACCTGATTCCAACAGCAAAAGTTGGCTTTATCGGTCTGTACAGAGATGAAAAAACTCTGGAACCAGTTGAATATTTTGCGAAATTCCCTAAAGAACTTCCTGAAGGAGTATGTCTGGTTCTTGATCCAATGCTGGCAACAGGCGGAAGTGCCATTGCTGCAGTTGATATGATCAAGAAAAGAGGGGCTAAAAACATCAAGATGGTATGTCTGGTAGGAGCTCCTGAAGGCGTTAAGGCTTTCACGGAAGCACATCCAGATGTTGATCTGTATCTTGCTGCTTTGGATGATCATCTCAATGATATCGGCTATATCGTTCCAGGTTTAGGCGATGCAGGAGATCGTATCTACGGTACCAAATAGAAAAGGACATATTGTCCTTTTTTTGATGGTTAAGTTTTAATAATCAGCCAATTAGATCCTTATTTTTGAAAGAGCTGAAGAATGTGTGATTGCCGATCTGACTAAGGCTTTAGGTGCCGACTTTCCTTCCTTTTTGCTTCTCATTGTTTCTTTGATAATGGATATTATTACATAGGCAGAAAGGAAAGCTGACCAGCTATCAGATGTTTTAGAAATTATTTCTGTCTTTCTGGTCGTCTTTTCAAGACCTGCGTTAAGTCTATCAAGCGGTTCTTTCAAAATAGTATTGGCTTTTTTAAGTACTTTGATCAGTTTGATGATAAAAAATACTGTCAATACGATGACTGAATTGATCAGAATAACATAGATGTATTTTATATAGATGCTGTCTTTGATATTCATACTATTATTTTACTACTTTTTGAACCGTTTCTTCACCAATCAGTTCAGGTGAAATTCCTTTTGTATATTCATTGATCGTTTCCAGCTTTTTTACATCATCCAGGGCAAATGTGTAGGTTATGTCACTACCATATTCGGTATTTAGAAGAATACATTGTTTTCTAAGATAGTTTTCAATCCTGTTTCCTGTTTCATAGGAAAGAGAAATCCGGTATTTGGGATAATGCAGATCTTCAACGATCAAGGCATCTTTAAGGCATTCTGATACAGCATTGGAATAGGCTCTGATCAATCCCCCGGCTCCTAACTTAATTCCACCAAAATAGCGCACAACGATCGCACAGGTCTCATCAAGTCCTTTCTTTAGTAAGACATTAAGAATAGGCGATCCTGCTGTACCGGAAGGTTCACCATCATCTGATGAACGCTGAATATTGTGGCAGATCAAGGCAGAACAGACATGCGAAGAATCATAGTGTTTTTTTCTGATCTGGGATAGGTATTCCTTAAACTCATCTTCACTTTTTATGTGCTTCATATAACAGATAAAACGTGATTTTTCAATAGTGATTGTATGAGTTTTTTCTTCTTGCAAATACATAATTCTATTTTACAAAAGTGTGGTAGAATTGGGAATGTTGTGAGGTGAATATGCGCAGTTTAGAAGAAATTCTGGTTGAACTTAATGCCGCTGAAAAGGAATATGCGGAAAAATGTCGCGAATACGGCATTGAGGAAAAGACTAAGAAGAAAAAGGCTGACGATAGCCTGGAAAACGATGAAAAGAAGGCATAAAAATGGCCTTCTTTTTGTTAGCAGTAATGTTATAATATTAATGTATTTAGGAGGAGTTTTTCTATGGCTAAAAAGCTAGTTACAGATTTGCAGGTGGCAGGCAAAAAAGTCATCGTCAGAGTTGACTTCAATGTGCCACATAAAGGCGATCAGATAACTGATGACAACAGGATCGTCGCTGCATTACCTACAATCAAGTATTTATTGGAAAATAATGCAAAAGTAATTTTATTGTCACATTTAGGTAAGATCGATTATAAGAAGAGTGAAGAAGAGATCGAAGCAGCTAAGAAGAAGAATGATATGTCTATAGTTGCCAAGAAACTTCAGGAATATCTTCCAGATAATAAAGTTATCTTTGTAAATGCAACAAGAGGAGCTGAACTTGAAAATGCTGTTAATGGCATGAAAGAGGGCGAAGTTGTTCTGATGCAGAATACAAGATATGAAAAAGGTGAATCAAAGAATGATGAAGAACTTGGTAAATACTGGGCTTCATTAGGTGATCTGTTTGTTGAAGATGCCTTTGGTTCAGTACATAGAGCACATGCTTCTACTGTAGGCATCCCAAGTGTACTTCCAAGTGCTGCCGGATTCTTAGTAGAAAAGGAACTTAAGTTCTTAGGTGATGCTGTTGAAAATCCAGTAAGACCTTTCGTTGGTATTCTGGGTGGTGCTAAGGTAGCTGATAAGCTTAAAGTTATCAACAACCTGTTAGAAAAGTGCGACACACTGATTATCGGTGGCGGTATGGCATATACTTTCTTAAAGGCACAGGGCAAGGAAATTGGTAAGTCATTAGTTGATGATGAAAAGCTTGACTATTGTAAGGAAATGCTTGAAAAGGCTAAGACTCTTGGCAAGGAACTGCTTTTACCAATCGATACTGTTGTCGCTGACAGCTTCCCTGATCCAATCGATGGTGAAATAGCTACTGAAGTTGTTGCTGTTGATGCTATTCCAGCTGATAAGGAAGGTCTTGATATCGGCCCTAAGACTGCTGAACTGTTTGCTGAAAAGGTTAAGGCTGCCAAGACTGTTGTCTGGAACGGACCAATGGGTGTATTTGAAAATCCAATCCTGGCTAAAGGTACTAATGAAGTAGCTAAGGCATTAGCTGAAACACAGGGCACAACCATTATCGGTGGTGGTGATTCTGCTGCTGCTATCAAACAGCTTGGATATGCTGATAAAGTAAGCCATGTTTCTACTGGTGGCGGTGCTTCTCTGGAATTCTTAGAGGGTAATGGCCTTCCAGGTGTAGATATCATTAATGAAAAATAAGGAGCTTGTATGAGAAAACCTATTATTGTTGGTAACTGGAAAATGAACAAAACTCCTTCCGAAGCTCTTGAATTCATGAAGGGTATCGAAGAAGTATTAACTGGTAATGAAGGTGCTGATTATGGAATCGGCGCACCTTACGTTGATCTTGATGTATGTGTCAAGAATGCAAAGAATCTGATCATCGCTGCTGAAAACTGCAATGAAAAAGATTCAGGTGCATATACTGGTGAAGTATCTGTACCAATGCTTAAAGAAGTTGGAATCACTTACTGTATTATCGGACATAGTGAAAGAAGAACATATTATAATGAAACAAACG
This sequence comes from uncultured Bacillota bacterium, assembly GCA_946537295.1. Lineage (GTDB taxonomy): Bacteria > Bacillota_I > Bacilli_A > Erysipelotrichales > Erysipelotrichaceae > Colivicinus. The sequence goes on along the minus strand of CAMNFQ010000009.1, from coordinate 19,388 downwards.
AAGCCTGTGCATTAAAAGCAAAGAGACTGTTTGCGGATAATATCGTTCCTATCCTTTGTATCGGTGAAACGGAAGCCGAATATGATGAAGGCAAGACTGCTGATGTCATCAAGACACAGCTGGCCGGATCATTAGCCGGACTTGATGCCAGTGAAGTTGCCAGAATGGTAATTGCATATGAACCAATCTGGGCTATCGGAACAGGCAAATCAGCAACAAAAGAGATTGCTGAAAACTGCTGCAAACTGGTTAGAGATACAGTTAAGTCTTTATATGATGATGCTACTGGTGAATCACTCAGAGTCCAATATGGTGGCTCGGTAAAACCTGATAACATCAGAGAATATATGGCTTGTGAAGACATCGATGGTGCTCTCATTGGCGGTGCTTCATTAAAAGTCGATTCATTCAAGGAAATAATTGACGCTACTAAATAGGAGGAAAAAACGTATGTCTGCAATTATTGATGTTTATGCTCGCGAGATCATTGATTCACGTGGCAACCCAACAGTTGAAGTTGAAGTAGCAACAGAATCCGGTGCTTTCGGTCGTGCTATGGTACCTTCAGGTGCTTCTACTGGTGAAAGAGAAGCTCTGGAATTAAGAGATGGTGATCCAAAGCGTTTTGATGGTAAAGGTGTATTAAAGGCTGTCAACAACGTTAATGAAATCATCGCTCCAGCTCTTATCGGTTATGATGTAACAGACCAGGCTCTTATTGATAAGAAGATGATCGAACTTGATGGTACTAAGGATAAATCTCACCTTGGTGCTAACGCTATGTTAGGTGTTTCTTTGGCTTGTGCCAGAGCAGCAGCTGATTTCTATGGAATGCCTTTATACAAGTATTTAGGTGGTGCTAATGCTAAGGTATTACCAGTTCCAATGCTCAACGTATTGAACGGTGGTAAACACGCTGATTCTACTGTTGATATGCAGGAATTCATGATCATGCCTTATGGTGCTCCTACATTCAAGGAAGCTATCCGCTGGTCAGCTGAAGTATTCCATGCTTTAAAGAAAGTCTTAAAGTCAAAAGGCTATTCTACAGCTGTAGGTGATGAAGGTGGTTATGCTCCAAACTGTACTGAAGGTAACGAAGAACCATTAAAGCTCATCGTTGCTGCTATCGAACTCGCTGGTTACAAACCTGGTGATGATTTCGGTATCTGTATGGACCCAGCTTCTTCTGAATTCTACAATGAATCAACTGGTAACTATGAACTTGCTAGATCTGGTCAGGGCACAAAGACTACTGATGAAATGATCGAAATGTATGCTGAATGGTGCGAAAAGTATCCTATCATCTCAATCGAAGACGGCTTAGCTGAAAACGACTGGGAAGGCTGGAAGAAACTCAATGCCCGTTTAGGAAGCAAGATTCAGCTTGTTGGTGATGACTTATTCGTTACTAACGTTGAATACATCAAGAAGGGTATCGAACTTGGCTGTGCTAACTCCGTATTGATCAAACTGAATCAGATCGGTACATTAACAGAAACATTCGATGCAATCGAACTTGCTAAGAAGAACAACATGACTGCAGTTGTATCTCACAGATCTGGTGAAACTGAAGATACTACAATCGCTGACTTAGTTGTTGGTACAAACGCTGGTCAGATCAAGACTGGTTCTATGTCAAGAACTGACCGTATTGCTAAGTACAACCAGCTGCTCAGAATTGAAGATGAATTAGGTCCAGTTGCTCAGTATTTAGGCAAGGATGCTTATTACAATCTGAAGAAATAAGTTCTATTTATTCAAATATCTGAAGAAGAAGGCGGTAATTATTTACTGCCTTTTTTCATGCAAAAACGCAGTTAAAAAATAACACATATGTTAGAATTGTCTTATGTTTAAAAGATTTCTTTCTTATTACAAACCATATCTCAGCACATTTATTCTTGATATGAGCTGTGCTATCGGCAACAGCGCTTTGGGAATACTATATCCAATCATCACCAGAAAAATGCTTAATGACCTGATTCCAAACAGAAAATTCAATATGATCATTATTTTGGGAATTGTTTTATTGGCTGCCTATATATTAAAAATGATCATGAAATACTGCCTGGATTATTATGGCCATATGGTAGGAACACATATGCAGGCAGATATGCGAAAAGAGATCTTTGCCAAACTGGAAAAACTTCCTTTTTCCTATTTCGATAATAATGAAACAGGAAAGATAATGTCACGAATAACTTCTGACCTGCAAGAGATATCAGAGCTTGCGCATCATGGCCCGGAAACACTTGCGATGACATCCTTTTCTCTTCTGTTTTCGCTGTTCTATCTCTCCAGTATCAATCTGACTCTGGCTCTGATCATCTTCTCGTGTTCACCATTACTGGTCCTGATAACGATGATCGTCAGAAAGAAACATCTGGAATCATCCAGAAAAGCCAGAAGATCGATTGCTCAGATCAATGCGGATGTGAATTCTTCTGTATCAGGAATCAGAATTACTAAAGCGTTCAATAATTCTGATAAGGAAATGGAAAAGTTTGAAAAAGGCAATCATAATTTTGTTGAAGCAAAGAAGGGCCAGTATTTTACGATGGCTATTCAACACGCCGCTACAGTATTTGTTACTGATATCTTCAATGTTGTGTGTCTGATTTCAGGAGGTATCTTTTTATACAAGGGATTGATCACTTTTGGTGATTACTCAACGTTTATTGTATCTATTTCTTTCTTTACCAGTCCGATCTTACAGTTACTTAACTGGATGGAACAGTTCAATGATGGTGTTACCGGCTTTGAAAGATTCTGTGAGATTGTTGATCAGAAAGAAGAAACTGATAGAGAAAATGCCAGAGAGTATAAAAAGCTCAATGGTGATATTGTCTTTGAAAATGTCTCCTTCGCCTATAATCATGAAGAAGAGAGGGAAGTCCTTGATAATATAAGCTTCACTGTTCCAAAAGGAAAGACAGTAGCGCTTGTTGGTCCATCAGGTGGTGGCAAGACAACAATCTGTCATTTGTTGCCTCGCTTCTATCATGCTGATGATGGTAAGATCATGATCAACAATGTTGATGTAGAAGACATTAAGATGGAATCATTAAGAGAGAATATCGGTATCGTTCAACAGGATGTTTTCCTGTTTTCCGGAACTTTCTATGAAAATATCGCTTATGGTAAAAAAGATGCCAGTGATAAACAGATCATTGCTGCTGCTAAAAAAGCTAATATCTATGACTATATCATGTCTTTACCAGATGGCTTTAATACCCAGATCGGTGAAAGAGGTATCAGACTTTCGGGAGGTCAGAAACAAAGATTATCTATTGCCAGAGTATTCCTCAAGAATCCATCTATCCTGATTCTAGATGAGGCAACAAGCTCCTTGGATAACACAACTGAAGCTCTTATTCAGGAAGCATTAAATACCTTAAAGAAGGGCAGAACAACGATCGTAGTAGCACACAGGTTATCTACAATAAGAAATGCTGATGAGATTCTGGTTGTTTCTAATGGCAAGATCATTGAATCCGGTGATCATGAACAGCTGATGAAGAAACGAAATGGTGTCTATAAAAAGCTGTATAATTCACAATTTATTAATTCAGAATTTGGTATAAATGAAAAACTGATGATGTCTTAGCATCATCAGTTTTTTGCACTTCTTTTTTGAATTGTTTTGATCAGCCATGTTCCGGATGTGGAGAAGTCTTCTTGAGAAAATCCTCTGTCTTTTAATACATCGTGTTTGATTGCTGCCGAAGCTTCTGAAAGTTTTGACAGATTCCACATGACGTAGCTTACATTGTTTTCTTCTAAGAAATCAATCCATACATCAGCTTCATTTTCATCAATTGGCAAATTGCCCGAAGAGGCAGTAATGCCAAATTCTGTTACAAAGATCGGAAGTCCTTTATCAATCGCAGTTTTTGCCCGATCTCTTAGTTCCTGCTTATGAGTTGCAGAATAGAAATGCAAGGTATATAGAAGATTTTCATAGTTTAATGGATCGTTTGCTGCGATATCGACATCCTGTGACCAGTTTGGTGTTCCTACGATTATCACCGAATCAGGATCATTGTTCCTGATGATTGGTATAATTATTTCTGCATATTTTTTGATATCAGACCATTCAACATGATTTGGTTCATTACATATCTCATAGATCACATTATTATTGTCTTTGTATTTAGCCGATACTTCCTCAAAGAATTCTTTTGCATCATCAATATATGCGTTAGGATCCTGATCTTGTAAAATGTGCCAGTCAATAATTGCATACATATCATTATTGGCTGCGTATTCTACACCTTTGTCGATATCTTTTTTAAGTCTGTTTCTATCAGCACCGGTACAATAGCCGGATGAACCAACGCCCCAGGTGTACATTGCAAGCCTGATGACATTTGCACCCATAAGATGAGAAAGATCTTTGAAACAGTCATCGTTGATATATCTTTCAGATATGAGCAGATCATGAGTTGATATTCCTCTCAACATCACCGGCTCACCATTTTCGCCACATAGTTTTCCTTCAACTACTTTGAGCTGACCAGAGCTTGATGGTCTGTCTTTCCCGTCGAACGATTCCTTCTTATTGCCTGCTGAACAGGAACATAATAAGAACAGACAGATCAATAGGGCGATCAGCTTTTTCATAAGAGAACCTCTAATGAGTGTACTTTATGATCATCTGGTATTGCGATTCCATCGTCAGCTGGCTGTCCATCATAGACATAGGCTGTAGTGTTACTGACTTTATTGTTGTTGCCACAATGGATATGAACGTTGATTGGTGAATCATTCAGTTTGATTGTGTAACGATATTCCTTGGAATTGATGATTGGTTCAATTCTCAGTTTATCTCCATCAAATCTTATACCCATGATCTCGTACATTGCCAGAGTCAGCCATGAAGCAGTACCGGACAGGATAGGACCAATGCCTTCACCGGTTTCTGAATTGTTATATTGGGTACAGAAACGAGGATTGCCTTTTAAGACATAAGGGTTTTCCAATGTCTTATACGGAAGTGTCTTATTGATCATAAAGAAGGCAAGTTCTTCAAGACGTTTTGACAGTTCCTGATTCTTAACGGTTTTTGCTTTCTGCAGACATGCTACTGTACACATCATCGCAGCGTGTTTGAAGACACCACCGTTTTCTCGATCACCAGGGAAGTAGAATGATGAGCCAGTCACGATTCCCAATTTATCATAATCTACTGGTGTTACCAGTTTAAGACCGGCATCAGTCTTGAGATATTTGTCGATCACATCTAACATTGTACTGATCTGATCTTCATTGGCGATGTCTGCAAGTAATGGCCAAGAGAAGCCATTGAGATAGTATGTACCATCGATATTTTCATCCAGTGACAGCTTGTCACCTTTTGAACCAAGATAGTCATATCCTCTGTTATCGTTGATAAGACATCTTGCAAAATAATCATATTTCCAGGCATTTTTCTGAACAGAATCATATACCTGTTTTGAGATCTGATCACATAGTGTTGTGAGATCATTCAGACCTGTTTTTTCGCTTAATTCTTTAAGTTCATCAGCAGCTATTTTTAACAGGCAGGCATTCATTACTGATTCACTTTGTTCGTTTTCCAGTCTGACACCGAATTCCTGTTTCTTTTCTTGTAACTGCTGGTAGTAGCGTTTTTCTTTTTCTGGGCCACTGAGTACTTCTTTATCAAGTCTGAGACAATCGTTCCAGTCTGCTGTATCGAGTAATGGAAGATTATGTTTACCAACTGAAATCTTACCGGAATAGATTATGATACTTCTTAGTGTTTCATATAATGGACGTTTTTTATCACTTCCGGCTACTTTGATCTCTTCTTTCAGATAATCATAATCACCAGTTAGTTTGATATAGCGATAGACAGCCTGCATCAGCCAGAGCTGATCATCTGAACACATACCTGGTTCTTTGCCTCTGGTTGTAAAGTTATGATAAGCATAACCGAATTCAAAGACGTTTTCAGCCCAGGAATTGATCAGTCTCTTGATCAGTGCATCCTGCTTGGAGGCATGCATATAATACATTGAAGCAAAGATATCCTGGATCTCCCTGAATCCTGTCTCACGATATGATTTCTGGGTCCAGGCAAATGATCTAGAAACATAGGTCTGATACAGGACCTGGAATGGCAGGTTCTTGGAAACATAGGAATTATTTAATGAATCGTTGTTGTTTACAGTTATGAATGAATAGTAATTATTATTATCATTCAGCATCTTCTGATATGTTTCGCTCAGTTTTGCCTGATCACGATATTTTTCATAAAGATTATTCAACTGAACATCAAATGCTTCTCTGACATCACCATCACCATCTGACATACCGACAAAGGTATCGATATTGATCTGCTTATCCAGGACAAATGATTTAGCCATTGCGAAGAAAGCGGCCTGTCTTCTGGAATGAGCGTTTGATAACTGGGCGATCATTTCCGGATTATCATATGATCCGCTTCCTATGAAGTCATAGAGACTTGAGCAATATTCATCCATTCCTTCGCCATTGGCCAGTAACATGGCATAACGTTTTTCGCTGTCACATTCCTTTGGCTGATGATGAGCAGTCATAGCAACCGGTTTGCCATCTTTGTAGTAAAGTTCGCTTTCAACTACAACATTGGCGTAAACGATATCTCCGGCAAGTGTTCCCGGATCAGTGATACCAAACATTCCGGTAACGATTATCCTGAGATCTCTTTTTTTGTTTGTAAGATTTTCAATACTGATCCTTTGAACTTCTGTTGCGCTTGGCATATCTTTTTCCTGCGGAAGCAAGAAGATTGTACGAGTTATTTTTAGACCACATTCAGTTTCATAGGTGATGATAGTGTGGTTTTGTGAATGAATACACTTAGCGCTTTTAACATTATGCTTAACATCGAGTGAATAGAAAATCTGACGACCATTTTCTGTTATATAGAACTGTCTGTTTGCTGGTTCGCCATTCTCATCAGGCGATAAGACATATCTTGTAGCCAGGACCTGTTTTTCTTGTTTTCCTCTGAATGATCCTCGGCCAAATTCATCAAGTACTGATTTTGGAGTAGATTGCAGACAGTCAACATATTCACTGCGATCTCCCAATAACAGATTGACGCCATAGTGTGAACCGATGTGATATCCTTTAAGATCTATTTCGATCTCGCCATTTTCGTTCATGATACCTGGTGAGATACAGATGGTGTTATATATCTTATCCAGTTCGCTGATAACATCATCATCCATCTGTTTTTCATCGTTATCAAAATAGGCTTTGTATGAATCATCCTTAACAAACAGGATATTTCCTTTATAGTCCTTTATAAAATCATAGATCGTGTCATTATTGATGATATGTATACAGATAGGGGCGTAATAATCTAATCCACTGAAAGCGACAATATGGTTTCTGCTGCTGTCGGTAAAAAGACAATCACTGCATTTGATCAGTCTGTCTTTAAAGACTTCATTAAGTAATTCGGCAGCAGTGATCTTCTGCTTTCTGCTTGTTTCAATTGTAAAGTTGTTCATTTTTTAAATCTCCTTAGGATAAGAAAGGCGAAATATTACATCCGCCTTATCTGATTACATAATAATTTCTACTTTTACTGATTTCTTATTGCTGAGAGGGATTGTTCCAACTGGAACTTCCTTACCATCAACGATCATCTTGCTGACACCTTTCTGTCTGTGATGAACATTTTTGACAGTGATGTGATACATCGTGCCTCTGAATAATCTGTTGACTTTATATTCTTTAACGTTTGAAGGAATACAAGGATCTACTCTTAAGCCATCATAATCAGGCTGGATACCTAAGATTCCCTGAGTCAGGACAGTGAATGTCCAGGCTGCTGTACCTGTAAGCCAAGAGTTCTTTCCTTCACCAAATGTTGGAGCATCTTTACCAGCTACCATCTGACAATAGACATATGGTTCAGTTCTGTGGATTTCTGAAATGTCTTCAAGGAAAGCAGGACAAGTCTTCTTATAAAGTGAGAATGCTCTGTTACCATGACCCATGACAGTTTCCGCAAATACTACCCATGGATTGTTATGACAGAAGATACCGGCGTTCTCTTTATATCCAGGAGGATATGATGAGATTTCACCAAGATTGAGTCGGTATGATGTATAAGCTGGATTCAGAATGACGATACCATATTTTGTTTCCAGTCTTTCCTTGACCGAGTCGAGAGCTTTCTGAGCTTCACCGGTTTCCACACCGATACCAGCCATGACACACATGCCCTGAGGTTCGATGTAGATCTGTCCTTCATCATTTGTTTTAGATCCGACTTTCTTGCCATGAGCATCATATGCTCTGAGGAACCATTTGCCATCCCAACCATCTTTAAGGACAGCTTTTTCCATATCTTTGACAGCTTTATCAGCCTTAGTAGCTTCGTCTATAATTCCTAAGTGTTTAAGGATATTGGAATAAGCTTTACCATATTTTACAAACATACCGGCAATGAAGACTGATTCAGCAACAGGGCCTTCACTAGGTCCGGTGATCTGGAATGATTCACCAGGATGTTTAGAGAAGCAATTCAGGTTAAGACAATCGTTCCAGTCAGCTCTACCGATAAGTGGAAGCTTATGAGGTCCCAGATTGTTTAATGTATAGTTGAAGCTTCTTCTTAAGTGTTCTAACAATGTATCGGCAACTTCAGGTTTATTATCGAAATCAACTTTTTCTTTCAGGATATCCCAGTCACCGGTTTCTCTGATATACGCATCAACACAGGCAATGAGCCATAGTGGGTCATCGTTGAATCCGCCACCGATATCAGAATTGCCTTTCTTGGTCAGAGGCTGATACTGATGATATGCTCCACCATCTTCTTTTTGTGTTGCAGCAATATCAAGTATTCTTTCTCTTGCTCTTTCAGGAATCATATGAACGAAGCCCAGAAGATCCTGACAAGAATCTCTGAAGCCCATTCCACGGCCAATACCTGATTCATAGTATGAAGCAGAACGTGACATATTGAATGTAACCATGCACTGGTAGGCATTCCAGATGTTGACCATTCTGTTGACTTTGTCATTTTGTGTAGCTACTTCAAATCTAGATAAGAGCTTATCCCAGAAATTGTGGAGTTTGTTTAGTCCTTCATCAAATTTCTTGTTTGTATTGTATTTATCAATCAGTTTCTTTGCAGGTTCCTTATTGATAACAGAAGGTTTGACGAACTTCTTGCTTTCAGGAACTTCTACATATAATAATCCGAATATTACATCATATGATTCACCTGGTTTTAAGCTGATATGAATATGATGAGCACCAACTGGCTGCCAGCCATGAGCGATTGTATTGGAACATTTTCCGTTTACGACGGCATCAGGTGAAGCAGGGGATCCATATACTCCCATGAATTTATCTCTGGAGGTATCAAATGATGTTATCTTCTTGTTTGCGAAGAAGGCAGCATAATGATTTCTTCTTTCTCTGTATTCTGTTTTGTGATAAATGGTTGAGCCAACCACTTCAACTTCACCTGTAGAATAGTTTCTCTGGAAGTTGGTTGAATCATCCTGTGCATCCCAGAGACAGAATTCTATGAATGAGAACAGATCAATTTCTTTTTCTTTTTTATCATTATTCTTTACAGTAACTCTGTTAAGTAAGATATTGTCGTTTTTAGGAACATACATTTCCTGTTTAACTTCGACATTATTCTTTTCACCAATGATGTTTGTATAGCCCATACCATGATGACATTCATATTTGTCAAGTTTGGTCTTGGTAGGCTGCCATCCTGGATTCCAGATTGTCTTCTTATCTTTGATATAGATATGGAAGCCATCCTGATCTAATGGAAGATTGTTATATCTGTATCTGGTAAGTCTTCTTAATCTGGCGTCTTTATAGAAAGCGTATCCGCCAGCAGTATTTGATAATAAAGTAAAGAAAGAATCACTTCCCAGATAGTTGATCCAAGGCAAAGGTGTCTCGTACTTCGTAATGACATATTCCTTGTTCTGATCGTCAAAATAGCCGAATTTCATTGATTATTCCTCCATATATAATGTACTTAAACGATTAAGTTAAGTATAGCGAGTTATCAGTTTAAAAACAAGCCTTAAATAAAGGTTTTGTTAACGTTTACAAAAAAAGTGTTGACTTTTAAAAAAATGTGCTATACTTGAATTAACGAAAACGTTTAAGTTGATTGTAAGTGTTTACATTAACTTAAAAGCATTCGCTAATTTATATGTCTTCTAAAGGGGGACATACATTTACTTGAAAGGGAAGGAGAAAAAAATGAAGAAACTTTTAAGTATCTTATTGGCTGTGCTGATGGTATTCGCATTAGTTGGCTGTTCTAACAACAACGGTGGCGGCGAAACTCCAGCACCTACTGATGAAGGTGGCGAAGGTTCAGTTTTAAATGTTTGGACTTGGAACACTGAATTCTGGGATTTCTTAGGCAAGTATTATGCTGATGAAGTCGTTGACGAATACACATTAAAGAAGGGTGATGTTACTATCAAACGTACTACTTATCCTTCTGATGGTGGTGCTTATCAGGATGCATTAGATGCTGCTTTACTGAATCAGGCAAATGCTGCTGCTGATGAAAAAGTAGACCTCTTCTTAGCTGAAGCTGATTACATCATCAAGTATACAAACTCAGATGCTACTATGGATGTTAAGTCAATTGGTGTTACTGATTTCTCTAACACTTACAAATACACTGTAGAAGCTGCTTCTGATGCTAACGGTGTTGTTAAGGGCGTTTCATTCCAGTGCTGTCCAGCTGCTGTAATTTACAGACGTTCAATCGCTAAAGATGTATTAGGTACAGATGATCCAGCAGAAGTACAGGCTGCTATGGATTCATGGGATAAATTCAATGATGTAGCTGCTCAGGCTAAGGCTAAAGGTTACTACATGATCCCTACTACTAACGCAACTTACAGAATTTTCTCAAACAACACTACTTCTCCATGGGTAACTGCTGATGGCAAACTCAACATCGATGCTAATATCGAAGCTTGGATGGATCAGTCAGAAGATTACGTAAAGAACGGTTACACTGCTTACACTTCAAATATCTGGGGTGATGAAGCTACTTCTGAAATGTTCAAGACTGGTAAAACTATGTGCTTCTTCGGTCCTGCTTGGTACTTCAACTTCTCAATGGGTAACGCTCAGGATCCTGAAAAAGGTTGTCCAGGTGACTGGGCTATCTGCCAGGGTCCACAGGCTTGGTTCTGGGGCGGAACTTGGATGTTAGCTGCTACTGGTACTGACAACCCTACAATGGTTGCTGATATCATGAACACATTCATCAACAACGAAGAAGTATGCTCTAAGTTAGTTTCTGAAGATGCTCAGTTCTCTAACAACCAGGCTGTTAACGCTAAGTTTGCTGCTGATGCTTCTTATGGAAATGCATTCTTAGGTGACCAGAACGATACAGCTGTATTCGTAGAACTCGCTAAGAACATTAAGTTCCAGAACGTAACTGCTTATGATCAGCTTTGCAACGAAGGTCTGCAGACTTACTTCCAGGAATGCTTAGATGGTAACGTTGATAGAGAAACTGCTATTGCTAACTTCAAAGATTACATCAAGACTACATTCCCAAGCGTAACTGTTGAATAATTGATAATCATTGAATGATTGAATCTATGGCAGGTCAATGATGGCCTGCCATAGTTTCTTAAATAAGTAATCATCAGCTATTTGTTTAAGAAAAAATAGAAGGGGAGTTAAATATGGAGAAGAAAAAAAATATACAGAAAAAATCCATATCTTATGCTAAATGGGGTTATATCTTCATTGCACCGTTTTTCATTATCTATGCGATTTTTACTCTGTACCCACAGCTGTTGACTGTCTACAATAGTTTCTTCGAATACTATCGTGATGGCTTGACAGTTATAGGTCCAAGATTTGTTGGTTTTGAAAACTATAAGACACTGTTCAATCTGAACTCTGCCGGTTATGTCCCAATTTTCAAGTTCCTTGGTAACACTATCTGGTTATGGGTTATTGGTGCTTTGCCTCAGTTTGTTATTGCAATGATGCTGGCATTGTTCTTTACCAGTACCAGACTCAATATTAAGGGCCAGCAGTTCTTCAAGACAGTTATCTATATGCCTAACCTGATCATGGCATCGGCATTCTCAATGTTGTTCTTTGCCCTGTTCTCACAAGTTGGTCCTATTAACCAGCTGTTGATATCTTCAGGCATGGCTTCTCAGCCAATTAACTTCCTTGGTATGCAGGTTACAGTTCAGTCGCTTATCGGTCTGATGAACTTCCTGATGTGGTTTGGTAATACTACGATTCTGCTGATGGCAGGTATTCAGGGTATTGATGAATCATTATTTGAGTCTGCCAGACTTGATGGTTCCACTTCAACCCAGGTCTTCTTCAATATCACAATGCCTTTGCTTATGCCGATCTTCATCTATGTATTTATTACATCTATGATCGGTGGTATCCAGATGTTTGATGTTCCACAGGTATTAACTAACGGTTATGGTATACCTGATAATACTTCAACTACAATGATCATGTATCTGAACAACTTCCTTGGTATTTCCAAGAACTATGGTATGGCTGGTGCTGTATCTGTATTGCTGTTCATTATTACCGCGATACTGTCATCATTCGTGTTCAAGTCAATCAATTCAAATAACAAATAGGAAGGAGTAAAGTCATGAAAGATATTAACAAGAGTGCTCAGATTAAATTGACTATCTCGCGTATTGTTGTATATGCGATCCTGATTTTCCTTTCTTTCCTGTGTCTGTTCTTCTTCTATCTGATGTTTATTAACTCAACAAGATCACATGCACAGTTACAGGGTGGATTTACACTTATTCCGTCAAATAACTTCTTTACAAACTTAAAGAACGCCTGGAATGATTCAGATATCAACATTCCAGTCGGTATGAAAAACAGTTTCGTTGTAGCTTTACTTTCCGGTTTGCTGACAACTTACTTCTCAGCATTAACCGCTTATGGTACATATGTCTATAATTTCAAACTGAAGAAATTTGCACATCTGTTTATCCTTGCTATCATGATGATTCCTTCACAGGTATCTGCTGTCGGTTTCATTCAGTTGGCATTCAAGTATGGTCTTACCAATAAACTGTGGGTACTGATCGTTCCTAGTATCGCTGCTCCAGCAGTTTACTTCTATATGAGACAGTATCTTGAAGCTACACTTCCACTCGAAATGGTTGAAGCAGCCAGAATTGATGGAGCTAACGAATTCAAGATCTTCAATCAGGTCGTTCTTCCGATCATGAAACCAGCTATTGCTGTACAGATGATCTTCTCGTTTGTCGGTTCTTGGAACAACTACTTCATGCCTTCATTACTGTTGAACAAGCCTAATGTCAAGACAGTTCCAGTTATGATCGCAACATTAAGAAGTGCTGACTATTCTAAGTTTGATATGGGTAAGGTTTATATGTTGATGCTGATGGCAATCTTACCAGTAATGGTTATATATGTCATCCTTTCTAAATCTATTATTAAGGGTGTTACATCTGGTTCTGTTAAGGGATAAAGGAGAAATAATATGGCAGAAGTACAATTAAAAAATATCAAAAAGATATATCCAATAGGTGATACTGGAAAGAAACAGAGAAGATTTCTAAAGAAAGCTAAGGAAGAAAATCCTGAAACTAATAAAGTCAATCTGCAGATCACTGATGAAGGTGTTGTAGCAGTTCAGGAATTCAACCTTGATATCAAAGATAAGGAATTTATCGTCCTTGTCGGTCCTTCAGGATGTGGTAAATCTACTACGCTAAGAATGGTTGCAGGTCTTGAAGAGATATCTTCTGGTGAACTCTATATTGATGGTGTCCTGATGAATTCTGTTGAACCAAAGGATAGAGATATCGCCATGGTCTTCCAGTCATATGCTCTTTATCCTCATATGAGCGTTTATGATAATATGGCTTATTCCTTAAAGATCAAGAAAGTCCCTAAGGATGAAATCGATCGTAAGGTCAGAGAAGCTGCTGAAATACTTGATATCACTCAATATCTTGATCGTAAACCTAAAGCTCTTTCCGGTGGTCAGAGACAGAGAGTTGCGATCGGTAGAGCTATCGTCAGAAATCCTAAGGTTCTGTTAATGGATGAACCATTATCAAACCTGGATGCTAAACTGAGAAATCAGATGAGAGCTGAGATCATCAAGTTAAGAAAGAGAATCAATACTACATTCATCTATGTAACACATGACCAGACTGAAGCTATGACTTTAGGTGATAGAATCGTTGTTATGAAGGATGGCTTCATCCAGCAGATCGGTACACCTCAGCAGGTATATGATCATCCAAGCAATCTGTTTGTTTCCGGCTTTATCGGAACTCCTCAGATGAACTATTTTGATGCCAAACTCGAAATTGAAAATGGCAAGTATGTAGTTAAGGTTGGAGATTATGCTGTTACATTAGCTGATGAAAAACAGGAAAGACTCAAAGCTAAAGATGTAAAAGCTCAGGACGTAACACTTGGTGTTAGACCTGATCATATCGTTTTATCAGATAAGGGTATCAAAGGCACAGTTGATGTATCAGAATTGATGGGTTCTTCTTGCCACCTGCATATGAGTGTTAATGGTAAGGATGTAATAGCTATCGTGCCAACAGAAGGAAAAGAAGTTGATTATGTCAATAAGGATGTAATGATTTCCTTCAATGGTAATGTATGCCATCTCTTCTCCAAAGAAGATCAGTTAAATTTGGAATACTAAAAACATTAAGCCTTGGATCACCAAGGCTTTTTTAGAAAGAAAACTATGAAAGAATTCAATGGATACAAGCATGGAATCAATTTTGGTGGTTGGTTCTCGCAATGTGATAACACTGAAAAAAGATATGACAACTTTATCAAGAAAGCTGATTTTAAAAGAGTAGCCGGTTGGGGACTTGATCATGTCAGGATACCTGTAGACTACAATCTTGTTCAGAATCAGGATGGCACTTTTAAAGCGGAAGGTTTTAAGAGGATCGAAGACTGTATTGACTGGTGTAAGGAATATGGTCTTAATATGATCCTTGATCTTCATAAGACGATCGGTTTCAGTTTTGATGATGGTGAAAATGAATCAGGTTTCTTTGAAAAAGAAGAATATCAGGAATACTTCTATAAACTCTGGAGTGAATTTGCTTTACGTTTTGGCAATAGAGACAATGTTGCTTTTGAGTTATTGAATGAAGTCAGTGATTATAAATACAAAGATAAATGGAATGAGATCATTGCTAAGGCAATCGCTAGGATCCGTGTCTATGCCAAGGATGTAAGGATTCTGGTTGGTGGCTATTACAATAATTCAGTAGAAGCTATCAAAGATCTTGATGAACCATATGATGAAAACATTGTCTACAATTTCCATTGTTATTCACCTCTGATCTTTACTCATCAGGGCGCCTATTGGATCGATAAGATGGACAGATCTTTTAGAATGCCATTTAATTCCAAGAATTCCGATTATTCAAAATATACTGTTGAATACATAGGCAAGGAATATCTTGATAAGTTTGATGAAGAGGGTAATATTGATTCATCATATTTTGAGAATCTGTTTGCGGAAGCTATTGAGATCGCTAAAAAACGTGATGTTCCATTATATTGTGGTGAATATGGTGTAATTGATCTGGCTGATGCCAATGATTGCCTGGATTGGCTTAAATGCATCAGTAAAGTATTTGATAAATATGATATCGGCAGGGCTTTATGGAGTTATAAGGAAATGGACTTTGGCCTTGTTGATGCTCATTATGATGATGTCAGAGAAGATATGATTGGACTACTATAATGGTTTCGATAAAGGATATCGCAAAAAAATGTAAGGTTTCGGTAGCGACAGTATCCAAAGCTCTTAATGACAAGAATGATATTTCTTTGCTCACTAAGCGAAAGATACAGAAAGTTGCTCGTGACATGGGCTATTCTGTCAATGTCTCTGCTCGAGCCTTAAAAACCAACCGCACCTATAATCTTGGTGTTCTTTTTGCTGACGATCGTGCAGGACTTAGCCACGAATATTTTTCTTTGATCCTGGAAAGCTTTCAACGTGAGGCAGAAAGAAACGGTTACGATATCACTTTTATAAACCATGCAATTGCCGGTGTAAAAACTACTTACCTAAAGCATGCCGAATATCGTAAGCTTGACGGTATCGTTATTATGACGGCGGATTTTGAAAATAAAGAAATAATCGATCTGGTCAATTCAAAGTTTCCTGTAATTGTTCTTGACCATATCTATAAGAATATACCGGCTGTTGTTTCAGACAATACTGTCGGTTTGGAAGAGATCGTTCATTATGCCTACAAGATGGGACATCGCAAGATTGCCTATATTCATGGTGAAGACACCAAGGTTACTATCGATCGTCGTTCAGGCTTTCATCGTGCTTGCATGCAGTTGGGTTTAAAAATACCTGATGAGTATATCGTGGGAAGCAAGTATCATGATATTTCTTCCTGTGTTAGAGCCACCAAAAAAGTGGCAAGCCTGAAAGATCGACCAACCTGTATCATCTTCCCTGATGACTATTCCTATATCGGTGGACTAGAAACACTTAACAGATTAGGACTATCGGTCCCAGATGATATTTCGTGCATTGGCTATGATGGCATCAATATGGCTAAATTCATGAATCTTACGACCTATGAACAGAATACGGAAGCATTAGGCAGGATTGCGGCAAAAAGGCTGATCGAGATGATCAATGATGATGTTAAATATGGTGATTATACAATCATCACCGGTAAACTTCTGAAAGGAAAGACGGTTAAGAAAATAGCATGAAAAAACTTGGATTTGGAATGATGAGACTTCCTAACAGGGAAGGTGTTATTGATGTTGAACTCTTGAAGAAGATGGTTGATGAATATCTCTCAAGAGGTTTTACCTATTTTGATACTGCCTGGATGTATCATAATGGAAAATCAGAAGAAATGGTTAAGGAATGTATTGTAGACCGTTATGAAAGAGATAAATTCACTATCACTACAAAACTTCCTGCTTATATGATCAACAGTTTTGAAGATCGTGATAAGGTCTTTGAAACACAAAAAAAGAGAACGGGCTGTGATTATTTTGATTATTACTGGCTACATGATGTGAATTCTCACAGTATTAGCACTTTTGACAGATTTGACTGCTGGAACTATATCCTTGAAAAGAAAAGAAAAGGTGAAGTTAAACATATCGGTTTCTCCTATCATGATGGCCCTGAACTCTTGGAAGAACTGCTTCAGAAACATCCGGAAGTTGAATATGTTCAACTGCAGATAAACTATCTTGATTGGAAATCTTTAGGAGTTCAATCAGAAAAGTGTTACGAGGTCTGCGTCAAATACAATAAACCGGTCATCGTCATGGAACCGGTAAAAGGTGGTACGCTCACTGAGGTTCCTGATGAAGTCAGCCAGATGTTTAAACAGAAAGATCCTGACATGTCGATAGCTTCCTGGGCGATCAGATTTGCAGCTTCATTAGATAATGTCTATATGGTCCTTTCAGGAATGTCTAACATGGAACAATTAAAAGATAATCTTTCTTATATGGAAGAATTTGTTCCTTTTGATGATGATAGAAAACAGATGTGTCTGAAAGCGGCCGAGATTATCAACAGATCGATCGCTATACCTTGTACCGGCTGTTCATATTGCACAGTCAATTGCCCTGTTGCGATGCCTATTCCTAAGTATTTCTCACTTTATAACGCTGATAAACAGGAGATTGCTTCAAAGGGCTGGTCACCACATGGTGAATACTATGATAACCTCACATTAAGCAATCCTAAAGCTTCTGAATGTATCAAATGTGGTCAATGTGAAACAATGTGTCCTCAACATCTGGAAATCAGAAAGTATCTGGAAGATGTTGCACAGTATTTTGAAAGGTGATGTATATGAAACATATTATTGAAAATGAATTTCTTAAGGTAGAAGTAAGTGAACTTGGTGCTACTCTTACCAGATTTATTGATAAGAAAAGTGGAACTGATATAGTTCTTGGTTTTGATGATGATGAAGGATATATCCGTAACAATCTTTCGAATATTGGCGCAACAATAGGACGAAACGCCAACAGGATCGGCAATGCCAGATTCACACTTAATGGTAAGCTCTATCAGCTTAGTGTCAATAACAATATGAATCAGTTACATGGTGGCGGAGTAAATGGTTTTGCCTATAAGATGTGGAAATGTGAGAAGGCAGACAAGAATGAAGTAACATTATCATATTTCTCCAAGGATGGTGAAGAAGGCTTTCCTGGCAATCTCAATGTAACGGTAAGCTATAAACTGTGTGATGATTCGCTTATCTATTCCTTTGAAGGAGAATCGGATCAGGATACGATCTTAAATATCACTAATCATTCGTATTTCTCTTTGGGAAACTGTTCGGTACTCAATGATGAACTTTGTATTCATTCTAACAGGTATTCACCAACTGATGAATATGCCTTGACTCTGGATGAAGTTAAAGAAGTTGCGGGAACACCATATGATTTCAGGGAATTCAGAAAGATCGGAGACAATCTCAAGGATCTTAAGGAAGGCATAGATAATAATTATGTCTGGGAATATGCCGGAGATAAACTGATGGCAGAATATCGCAATGATAAACTGCAGCTGAACGTCTATTCTGATCTTCCTGATATGCACGTATATACCGCCAATCATCTTCGTGCTGAGGGAGGTAAATATGGTTTAGATTATGAACCATATATGGCGGTATGTCTGGAATGTCAATACTATCCTAATGGCATAAACTATGGGGACAAATATATGCTTCCGATTCTAAGGAAGAATGAAAAGATGTCTCATTATATCCGTTATGAACTAAAAAACAAAGAGGCGTAAATATGGAATTTACTGAATTGGTAAAAAACAGAAGAAGTACCAGAAGCTATACTGAAGATAGAATCACAAAAGCTGATATTGAGCAGATAATTGCCTGTGCTCAAATGGCTCCAAGCTGGAAGAACTTCCAGACGGGCAGATATTATGCGGCATTAAGTGATGAAGCTATCGCTAAGGTCTATGAATCACTTCCTGAATTCAACCAGAAATCTTCAAAGAATGCCGCTTATATCGTTGCTACTTTCAAAAAAGACAGATCAGGTTTTTCCCTTGACGGCAATCCGGAAAAAGCCGGTAATATCTGGGGTGGCTATGATCTTGGATTACAGAATGCCTATCTGATCCTTAAGGCATGTGAACTTGGTTACGATACTCTGATCATGGGTTTAAGAGATGAAGATTCTTTGAGAGATTATTTTGAGATCACTGATGATGAGATCATCTTGCCTGTCATAGCGATTGGAAAGAAAGCTTCACCACAGCCTTTCAGGCCAAGAAAAGAGATAAATGAGATCCTGACAATCAAATAAGACAAAAAATG
>CAMNFQ010000008.1 GCA_946537295.1 uncultured Bacillota bacterium | reverse complement strand
TTAAGATATTTTAAAGTTTCCAAAGATGCAGAAAGACCACCAAGTTCCAGTGCGGAATTTAGTTCTATTCTATCTATGGGATATTTATCAGCTCTCAAAGCATCAGTAACGTTACCGATACAGATCTCGATCTGAGTATTATTGATCATACTTAAATTATACAATATGTTAAGATTTAGATATGATCAAAGGCGCACTATTCGATGTAGATGATACATTATATTCACACACTATAAATGCTGTACCTAAGGCTACACTCAAGGCTTTGGATAAACTAAGAGAAAAAGGAATCAAGATCGGTATCTGTACCAGCAGAGTCATGGCAGAAATGGAAAGTTTTCCGCAAGAACTGCTGGATAAGATCGATTGCAAGATCATCGGAACCGGCGCAACGACAGTTGTCGAAGGAGAATATTTCAAGAGCTATACGATCGATAAGGAATATGTCAGAAAATATATCGATCTTTTTGAAAAGAATAATGTCTCCTATCATTACACCGATATCAATGGTGATCTTTACTATTGGGGTAATCTGGATCTGGTCAATAATGGAACCTATCTGCGTTTCGCCAATGGCAATGTCAAATTCAAACAGTATGAGGATGAAGATATCACCAATCTTTTCTACTACCATGCTCCTGAAGAACTGATTGAAAAGATCAATAACGTCAATCCGGAAGCTCTGATCTCAAGATGGGGAAGTTCAGGCAATATCTGTGCCTCACTGGTTGATAAGAGTTTTGGTTTATTGAAATTCTGTCAGGTCTTTTCTTTTACCACGGACGAGATCGTTGCGGCAGGTGATGGTGGAAACGATGATGTGATGCTCAAGATGGCAGGTATTGGTATAGCTGTTGATGATGCCAAGGACAACACCAAAAAAGCTGCTGACTATGTCTGTAAGAAACCGATCGAAGAAGGTGGACTCTATGATGCCTTTGTGGATCTGGGACTGATTGAAGAAGACAGATATGATATTAAGATGTTTGCCTTTGATAATGATTCAACCCTTTTTGATCATAGTATCGGCAAGGTCAGAGATAAAAGTTTTACTGCTTTAGAAAAACTGAAAGAAAAAGGATATAAGCTCTGTCTTAATACTTCCCGTTCTTTGCAAGAGTGTTACAACATCCCGGAAAGACTGATGAAGATGATGAATGGAATCATTTTGCTTAATGGTGCCTATGTAATAAAAGATGGAAAAACAGAAGTATCATATCTTCCTGATGATCTGACTAAGAAGCTGATCGCCTATTTTGATGAGAATGATCTTACCTACCGCTATTGTCTTGATAATGGCAAGGGTTATCTCAACAGACATGATGCAGATAAGGAAGCACTGTTTAAAAAACTCTATGATGTTGTTCCGGAAGTTAAGAAATACGAAGGAGAAAAAGTCATCCATATCCTTTACTATGCGACTGGTGAACTAAGAGAAAAGATCATCAGAATGGCTGAAGGACTGGAATGTTGTCGCTTAGGAATAAGCGGGGAGATATCTCCTGCAGGCAAAAACAAGGGACTTTCTTTACTTGCTCTGGCAAAAGAATATGGAATTGATAGAAAACAGATCTGTGCCTTTGGTGATGGTGGCAATGATATTGAAATGCTTAAACATGCAGGATTAGGTATCGCTATGGGTAATGGCTATAGTGAATGTAAATATGCTGCAGACTATGTCACTGATCACATTTCCGATGAAGGAATATATAATGCTCTGATCCATTTTGGATTTATTGAGGAATGATATGAAAAGCTATTATGTTGAACTGACAGATATTGGAAGATCTCATCTTAACCAAGAAGAAATTGATGTAAGTGATCTTAAGGAAAATGAAGCACTGATTGAAGCTGAATATTCAATGATTTCAGCCGGTACCGAACTTTCAAGGGCTTTTGGTCTGAAAAAGGGATTCAGATATCCTGTCAGACCAGGCTATTGTATGGTAGGAAAACTATTGGCAAAGGGAAGTGGTATTGATATAGAACCGGGTGAAAGAGCCTATGTCAATGCACCGCATGCTTCACTTGTCAGATGGAAACATACCGGAAAAGTTCAGGATGCTATGATACTCAAACTTCCAAGAGATCTTGATCCAAAGGAAGCAACTGTCATTAATCTGCTGTTAGTAGCAATACAGGGAGTAAACCTTTGTGATGTGAAACTGGGATATCGTCTAGCAGTATTAGGTTTAGGCAATATTGGTATTTTTACTGCCTTGATGTTCAAGAAACTGGGATGTGAAGTAACAGGTGTTGATCCGATCGGTAAACGTCGTGAGCTTGCAACAAGCATGGGTATCAGTAAAGTAAGTGAAGATCTTAAGGATGAAGAATTTGATATTGTTGTTGATGCAACAGGCTTGTCAGAAGTAATAAATAATTCGGTAAAACACCTGAAAGCTTATGGTCAGCTTTTACTGCTGGGTTCACCAAGACAGTCATATGAATGTGATATGACACCTTTTCTTTCAGCTATCCATATGAAAAATATTATTGTAAGAGGTGCTTTTAATAATACAGCTCCTTTTGCTCCGGTTGAAGGAAGTGATAATTCACTGTTAAGGAACTATCGTGTTGTCTGTGATCTGTTACGTAATAAGGATATCGATGTCAGTAAAATGATCGACAGGGTCATTGATCCAAAAGATTGTGAAGAAGCCTATTATGATCTGATGTACAACAAAGATAAGGCGACGTGTATTCTATATGATTGGCATAACTATCAGAATAGATAAGCTATTCAAAGTTACCCATGACCAGTACGATAAATAAATCCTGAGTTTCCATAAAGAAGACATCATCAATAGAGAAAAACATATTTAAAATTTTTTCTATATCTATATTATTATCTTTATCTAATCTATATAGCCTGACAGGCTGATATGAATCTTCAATTGTCTCACTTAGTTTTCTGGCGATCTGCTGATCAAGGTAAAACCAGTCTTTCAGAATTGAAAAAAGATCATCTTCGCTTTCTTTAATGCTGATCCTGTTTTTGTAATATTGATTGAATTGATCATACGATTCAAAACATTTGATATTTGTTGAAGATGGATTAGGATGTTCACGCATTTCTAGGGCCATATCAAAAAGACCGTTGAGATAACCTTGTGATATTGCTACATGCTTTTTCATACTATTATTATAAGCGAATTATCAGTTCAATTATTTTATAATAATGATGCGTAAGAAAATGGCATCAAATAAAGCAGTCTTATTAACAGAAGGAAATATCAGAAAACAGATCCTGTCTTTTGCCTGGCCTGTTTTTATTTCAAGCATTTTTTCAGAACTATACAATATTACCAATTCTCTGATCGTTGGAAACTATGTTTCACTTAAAGCCTTAAGTGCAGTAAGTGCCTGTACCTGGATCTGTAATATCTTTAATTACACATTCTATGGACTTGGTATGGGAGCTGGTATTCTGGTTGCAAGATACTATGGGGCAAATGATCATAAGAAATTGAAAAATGCTTTAGATTCAGCTATCGTTTTTGCGGTATTTGGTGGATTATGTCTGACTTTATTTTCGGAACTGCTTTTACCTGTTTTGATGAAGTTATGTAATATCGGCATAGATATCTATGCGGATGCGGAAAAGTATCTGCGGATCTATCTGCTTGGTTCAAGCTGTGTGCTTACCTATCAGATGTGCTTCTTTATCTTAAGAAGTTTTGGTGATACGAAACATCAGCTATATTATTCAATCATCTCATCTTTTGTGAATATCATTCTTGGTGTTATTTTTGTCAGAGTCTTTGATCTTTCGGTCATGGGTACCGCTCTGGCAACAATCATCTCACAACTGAGCATGGATGTTCTGGCTTTACGACTGATGTTTAATTACGATGGCGTCAATTTTGATTTCAAGAATATCGATTTTTCTTTTTCTGTCGTTGGACAGATCTGTCGCCTAGGCATACCAGCCGGTTTCCAGAATATGCTTATTGCGATCAGCTCCATGATGGTTCAGTCATACGTCAATCTGTTTCCTAATGCGGTCATTGCCGGAATCGGGGTTGCGGAAAAAATATCTAACTGGGCCCAGATGGGATCGATGGCGATCGCAAGTGCCACAATGAATATCGTGGCTCAGAATATGGGAGCAGAAAACTATGACCGGGTAAAACAAAGCATCAAAGAGGCTGTCAAAATATCCAGTCTGGTCACATTTATTCTGGTAATGTTTATCTTTACTTTAGCTCCTCTACTGGTATCACGTTTCAATCGTGACAGTGAAGTTATCAGGATAGGAACAGAGATGATCAGATCAGCGATCTTTGGCATGATGTTTATTAATCTATCCCATATCTATAATGCTGCCTGCAGGGGAGCAGGGAATGTCAGAGTTCCAATGATGATAGCGATCATTGGCCAGGTCATCTGTAAGTATCTGTTTGTCTATATCGGACTTAAGATCCATTACGATGTTCATGTCCTTTATCTGGGTACAGCTTTTGGTTTTACCATGGCGGGTTTACTGGCTTTCATCTATTTCCATACCTCATCCTGGATCAAGGAACATCATATGCGTTAATTCTTATATAAATAAAAAACTCACTTACGTGAGCTTAGTTTTTGCTTATTTTAATTAAGCTTATTACATATTTGCTTTTAAGGTTGCTTTCAGATCAGCGATTCCATCTTTACCAGAATTGATCATTTCTTCTGGAGTTGTATCGCCACCTTCTCTGACTGCCAGGATCTGTAAGATCATTGGAAGGTTTACACCGGTGATGACCTGAACCTTATCATCATCCAGATCGGTTCCGACTATTCTGGCCAGACAGTTGCATGGTGAACCAAACAGGATATCACAGAAGACATAGACACCTTCACCTGTATCTACTTCAGCAATCGCATTTTTCAGCACATCAACAAAATCATCAGGATTGTCCTCGGCTGACAGACAGCAGGCTTTCATCTGTGGCTGGTCACCAAAAAACAGTTTAGAAGAATCAAGAATACCCTGAGCCATAGGTCCATGACTCGTGATAACTATACCTTTCATTAGATTTATACCCCCATATATATTTTAATTATACCATTACTGAATAGGCGAATATCAGGATGTATAATTAATAGTAGAGAAAGAAGGAAACAAACATCTATGGATATAAAAAAGCAGTACTTTGAACTGATCAAAGCCAGAATAGATGATGTCTATGTCAAACAGAACGATAAGATCTCTAAGATCGCCGAAATGTTTGGGGAATGCATGGACAATTTTGGAGTCGTTCAGCTGTTCGGAGTAAAACATGGTGAAGAATTCGTTAATGAACTGAATTATCGTGCCGGGGGAATTGCACCGTTTCATGCCTTAAGAATCAGAGATCTGATCTTAAAGAAAATGGTAAATCAGGCTGATGTGGATTCAGGAGAAGTATATAATGATTGTTCACTGATCGAAAAGTTTAATGAGATCTATGATCTTGATGACCGGGATATGTATTGTTTGGTAAGTTTCTATGGAAATGAGCCAACACTTATTGAAATGGCTAAAAGAGCGAAAGAAAAAGGACAGAAGGTTGTCGGAGTAGTCAACAGAAGCTCATATGATAAATGTGGCGGAAAACTCTTAGATTATTGTGATGAATATCTTGATATGGATTCTAAGGATCCGGATATCGCTTTTGATCTTGAGGGAACAAAGGTTGGTCAGACTTCTTCTACCGTCGCAAATGTGATCGCCCAGATGCTGACAGCTGAAATCTATAAGTATTTTGTCGATCAGGGCAAGAAAGCTCCAGTCTTACTTTCAGCTAATATCAAGGGAGCTGATGTTCATAACAACTCACTTACAGATCCATATGGAAGGAGAGTAAGATAAGATGATCAATGCATTAAGATTTAAGGAAGAGATCAGCTCATTGCTCGATGTCTTATATGAATCACAGAAAGATAATATTGAAGCAACCGCTCAGGCAATGAAGGAATGTATTGAAGCAGGCGGGGTGATCCATGTGTTTGGTTCAGGACATTCAGTAGGTCTTGGTATTGATATCAAGAATAGAGTTGGTGCCTTAGTTCCAATTCACATCATGGAGATGACAGATTTTGTTACTAAAGGTGGAATCTCACCGGAAGAATTTACTGATAAGAAAAATATCTTTGAAAGAAAACCTGGAGTTGCCAATAAGCTATATGAACTCTATGACATTAAACCACAGGATATCTTCATCGTTATTTCCAATTCCGGAATAAACGGTATCGTTATCGATATAGCTGATCTGGCAAAGAAGAACGGACATAAAGTGATTATAATCACTTCAATGAAACATACTCTGGCAGAAGAACCAAGACATCCAAGTGGCAAGAAACTCTATGAGTTTGGTGATATCGTCATTGACAACTGTGGTCCGCATGGTGATGCCTTGTTACCAACGGATAGTGAAGCTAAAGTCTGTTCAGTCAGTTCCATCTGCAACAACTGTATCGCTCAGGCCATGGCTGCCAGAACGATTGAATTACTGAAGGCTGATGGATTTGAGCTTCCTGTACTTACAGGCGATGAAACTCACGATAATGAATTAAGAAAGAAATATGAAGGGAGAGCGTGATTATGATCTATGAATATGGTGATAAGATAATTGAAGTTATCAAGAAAGCAGAAGAAAAGAATAAGGATACAATTAAATTTCTGGCTGAAAAGGTAGCTGAAAACATTGAAAACGATAAAGTTATTCATACTTTTGGTACAGGACATTCTCATATGTTGGGAATCGAACTTTTTGCCAGAGCGGGTGGTTTAGGTAATGTCGATGCCATGCTTGACCCTGATACACTTACTTCCTTTGGGGCTCAGCGTTCCGGTGCGATCGAAAAGACTTCAGGTGTTTCAGATGTAATCTATGATTCCTACAACATCGAAAAGGGCGATATTATGATAATTACTTCCAATTCCGGAAGAAATGCTATGCCTATTGAAATGGCTATGCGTGCTCAGAAGGAAGGAGTTTATGTTATTGCCTTGACTAATGTTGAACAGTCAAAGAATCAGACTTCCAGACATCCAAGCGGCAAAAGACTGTTTGAATGTGCTGACTGTGTGATTGATACCTGTGTGCCAACAGCTGATGCCACTCTTGATCTTGATGGTATCAAGACCGGTCCGGCTTCTTCGATTGTTACCATGTTCCTGGTTAATACGATTGTTTCGGAAGCAATCAAGATTGTTCTGTCACATGGAAAGCGTCCATATGTCTTCCAGTCTCAGAATGTTGATGGATTTGATAATAATGCGATCTACGAACATTTCAAAGGCAGAGTTAAACATTTTTAGTGGATCGTTTATTGACATAAACTTAGAAGTGTGGAAAAATATTGGTGGTGGCGTAGCTTGCTACGTCACCACCAATAGTATTTGAAGTCAGCTTGGCTGATTTTTTTATTTTACAGTCACAGTTAATGAATTCTTTTGATATCTGCGACTGGGCTTGTACAAAATAAAAAAAAGATAAAATAAGGCTTAAATATTGAAATAAATAAGCAAATAAGGTATTATTATTAGGCATCGATATACCATAGACAGTAACGGCGTATGCTTAATAATGTTACCGAGGTTGATCATTAGATGATTTTTACCTGTGTCTATGTGTACACAGGTTTTTATTTTTATGAGTATATGGGTGTTAGAAAGAGGAAGTATGAATCAAGCTGTATTAAGTAACAAGCAGGCTGTTGTAGCTGAGATCTCTGATAAGATCAAGAATTCTGAGTCTACTGTAGTCTGTGAGTATCGTGGTCTTAGCGTTGCTGAAGTTACAGAATTGAGACGTAATCTTAGAGCCGAGGAAGTTGATTTCAAGGTCTACAAGAACACTATGGTCGAAAGAGCATGTGATGATTGTGGCTATGGAGATCTTAAAGACGTTCTTAACGGTCCTAATGCCTTCGCGTTCTCAAAGGATGCAACTGCTCCAGCAAGAGTATTAGCTAAGTTCGCGAAGAAACACAAAGCTCTGGTACTTAAGAAAGGTATCGTTGAAGGTAAGGTCGTTGATGAAAATACAATCCAGGAACTCTCATCATTACCTAACCGTGAAGGTATGTTATCTATGTTACTGAGCTGTTTACAGTCACCTGTAAGCTCATTCGCAAGAGTTGTCAAGGCTGTTGCTGACGCTAAGGGTACTGAAGAAACTGCTGCACCTGCAGCCGAAGCAGCACCTGCTGAAGAGCCAAAAGCAGAAGAAGCCGCTGCATAATCAAAATTAGAAAAGAAAAAGGAGAAAAATAATTATTATGGCAAAATTATCACATGATGATATCTTAGCTTATCTTGAAGAAGCTAGTATCTTAGAGTTAAACGATTTAGTAAAAGCAATTGAAGAAAAGTTCGGCGTAACTGCTGCTGCTCCTGTTGCTGTTGCTGCTGCACCTGTAGAAGAAGCTAATGCTGGTCCATCTGTTGTATCAGTTATCCTGTCTTCATTCGGTGAAAGCAAGACTGCTGTTATCAAGGTAGTTAAGGAAATTACAGGCTTAGGCTTAGTAGAAGCTAAGGGTGTAGTTGATAAATGTCCAAGTCCAATCAAAGAAAATATTAGTGTAGAAGAAGCTGAAGAAATCAAGAAGAAATTAGTAGACGCTGGAGCTACAGTCGACATCAAATAATTAATCAATGAACCATTATTATACGGATAGTTCCACTCTGGATTCCGATCGTAAGGAATTCGAGTTCTATTTCGATAATGAGGTTTTCCGTTTCACTACCGATAATGGCGTATTCTCTAAGAATAACGTCGATTATGGTAGCTATATCTTAGTCAGAAGTATTAATTCTAAAGATCTTGGCAGATCACTCCTGGACCTTGGTTCAGGATACGGTCCGATCGGGATAATCCTCAAGCGTTTCCATCCGGATCTGGATGTAGAGATGGTGGAGGTCAATCCGCGGGCTGTTGAACTGTCGATCTTAAATAATTCAAACAACCATACAGATATTAAAGTTCATCTTTGTGAAGATATCCTGGAACTGGATCATAAGTTTGATACGATCGTACTTAATCCGCCGATCAGGGCAGGTAAGCAGGTGATCTATTCACTTTATGAGAAATCAGCTCAGATGCTTAATGAGAATGGTCATCTGTATATCGTGATCAGGAAGGCTCATGGAGCAATGTCTTCCAAGAAGAAACTTGAAACATTATTTAATGAAGTTGTGAACATTGAAAAGGACAGTGGATATCTGGTCTTTGATGCTCATAACTGATTTCTACACAAATTATTTGAAAGGACGGCGCAAATGAAACAAACTTATAAAATTGTGGAATCGGGTAGACATTCTACTCGCCGTGACTATTCCAAGGTTAGTGGTAATCTTGAACTACCTAATCTAGTAGAGGTACAAACTGATTCCTTCAAATGGTTTACCAAAGAAGGTATCAAAGAAGTATTTGATGACATTTATCCGATCCAAAACTATAGCGGAAACATCCGCTTAAAACTGTTAGATTTTGAATTCGGTGAGCCGAAATATTCGGTTGCTGAAACAAAGTTCCGTGAAGAAGACTATCGTGCGCCATTAAAAGCCAACATGGAGTTGGAGATAGTTGATGAAGATACTGGTGAAGTCATGACTAAGAAGGAAGAGGTTTTCTTGGGCGACTTCCCGATGATGACACCTACCGGTACATTCATAATCAACGGTGCTGAACGAGTTATCGTTTCTCAGATCGTCAGATCACCTGGTGCGTATTTTGATACGGAAACAGATGATAAGACAGGTAAGGAAGCATTCAATGGAGAGTTGATTCCTTCGCGTGGAACCTGGCTGGAATTTCTGACAGATGATAAGAAGAACGCTTTAGGCAGAATCATGAACATGTCTGTCGACAGAAAGCGTAAGATCTTATCGACAATCCTGCTTAAATGTATAGGATTCTCACTCAATCTTGAAAAGGGTGAAGATGGCTTTGATCTTGCCAGAGTCAAGACTTTCCTTAAGTCTATGGGTCTGGAAGTTTATGAAGATCTGATCAATCAGAATGATGATCGTGAATTCTTAAACATCTACGAAGCTATCTATACATCTTTCTTAGGCTCATATGAAGAGATCTGCAACACTCTTCAGGCTGATAAGACAAAGACTACTGATGCTGCATTATTAGAAATGCACAAGAACCAGAAACAGGATGAAGTTCCAACTGTTGAAGGTGCTGCTAACCTGATGAATGCGAAATTCTTTGATCAGAAGAAATATGATCTTACAGCAGCCGGAAGATACAAACTCGGAAAGAAATTGAGTGTTATTGATCGTATGGAACATCATGTTCTTGCAGAAGATGTCTACAAGGCTGATGGATCTGTACTTTATAAAGCTGGTACTCGTATTGAGAAGGCTGAAAGAAATATGCTCAGAGAACATCTCAACAAGGGTTCTCATGTTGAAGCATTCCCTTTCAAGCACGCTTTCTCTCATCCAACCATTGTCGAAGTTTCTACTTCTGACAAACTGGCCTTAAAGGGTAGAGTATTGGCTAATGATGTATATCTCAATGACAAGAACTACTTCATGGGCACAGTTTTGACTTTAGCTGATATCAAGACGATCGCCAAGGAAGTTTCTACTGTCAGAGTATACAGTGGCATTATTGCCAAAGAAGTACCTCTTACTTCTGAAAACTATTCAGCAGTCATGGACTATGGACAGAGATTATTTGTCTTAGGAAGACTTACTGATAAGAATTCAGATGATGTAATGGTTGAAGATGAACAGGCAATGCCTTACTATCTGCCAGATCATGACAGCTATATGCTGATGTCTGACAAGGAAGAGGCAATCAAAGCCAGAGTTGATAAAGGCGAAAAGATCTCTGCCTGGTTAGTTGGTACAGCATGTCAGGTTGTCAAGATCGTCAATCCTAATGATGAAGATCATTCAATCAGACTGATTGGTATCGATCCGCTCAACAATAAGAAGTGCATCACAATGTCAGATATGCTGGCATTCTACAACTATATGTTCACACTGCTTGATGGTGTTGGTTCAACTGATGATATCGATATGCTCGGTAACAGAAGAATCAGAACTGTTGGTGAACTGATCCAGAACCAGTTCCGTATCGGTTTATCAAGAATGGAAAAGGCTGTTAAGGAAAAGATGTCTATTACGGAGATCGAAAACGCTACTCCTAAGACTCTTACCAATAACCGTCCACTCTCAGGTGCGATCAGAGAATTCTTCTCTTCATCACAGCTGTCACAGTTCATGGATCAGCAGAATCCTCTGGCAGAGTTAACAAACAAACGTCGTATTTCTGCGTTAGGTCCTGGTGGTCTGACCAGAGAAAGAGCCGGATTTGAAGTCCGTGACGTTCATAACTCACACTATGGAAGAATCTGTCCGATCGAGACCCCAGAAGGTCAGAACATCGGTCTGATCTCTTACCTTACTACCTACGCTAAGATCAACGAGTATGGTTTCATCCAGACTCCTTATCGTAAGGTTGATAAGAAGGGCAATGTTTCAGAAGATTACATCTATCTGTCTGCAGATGATGAAAACGACTATATCATTGCTCAGGCCAACGAAGTCATCAATGGTAAACTGGTCAATGATCAGGTTGTCGCCAGAAAAGCTGGTGAAACTATTCTGACTGACAAGGCTAATGTTGAACTGGCTGACGTTTCGCCTAAACAGATCGTATCTGTTGCGGCTGCATGTATTCCATTCCTTGAAAACGATGATGCTTCTCGTGCCTTGATGGGTGCCAACATGCAAAGACAGGCCGTTCCACTTTTAAGACCTCATGCTCCATATGTTGGTACAGGTATCGAACCTAAGATCGCTAAGGATTCAGGCACTGGTCTGATCTCTAACGATGAAGGTACTGTTACTTATGTTGATGCCAACACGATCACCATCACTACAAAGGATGGCAAGGATCATGACTACAAGCTTGAAAAATTTGCCAGATCAAATGCTGGTACATGTATCAATCATCGTCCAATCGTAAATGATGGTGACTATGTTAAAGTCGGTGATATCATCGCTGATGGTCCAAGTATGGATGATGGTGAACTTGCTTTAGGTCAAAACGTTACTATTGCCTTCATGACATGGCATGGCTACAACTATGAGGATGCCATCATCATGTCTGAAAGAATGGTAAAAGATGATGTCTATACTTCAATTCATATTGATGAATATTCAATTGAAAAGAGAAAGACAAAACTTGGTGAAGAAGAAATAACCAGAGATATCCCTAATGTTCAGGAAGGTGCTTGCCGTAACCTGGATTCAAGAGGTATCGTCATGGTCGGTGCTGAAGTTAAGGAAGGCGATATCCTGGTAGGTAAAGTCACTCCTAAAGGTCAGTCTGATGCTTCACCAGAAGAAAAACTGTTATTAGCTATCTTCGGTGAGAAATCACATGAAGTTAGAGATAACTCATTAAGAGTTCCACATGGTGGTGCCGGTATCGTTCAGTCGATCAGAATCTTCAAGAGATCTGAAGGTTATGAATTAGGTCCAGGTGTCACAGAAGTCATTAAGGTATATGTCGTTCAGAAACGTAAGATTTCTGAAGGTGATAAGATGGCCGGAAGACATGGTAATAAGGGTGTTATTTCCAAGATCCTGCCTATCGAAGATATGCCATTCATGCCTGATGGAACTCCAGTAGATATTATGCTTAATCCGTTTGGTGTGCCTTCACGTATGAATATCGGACAGGTTCTTGAGATTCACTTAGGTATGGCTGCCAAGGCATTAAGTGAAAAGACTGGAAAACCAGTCAAGTTTGCTACACCGGTATTCGATGGAATCACTAATGAAGAACTTACCGATATCATGAAAGAAGCTCAGACTTCAATGGATGGTAAGATCGTCTTACGTGATGGTAAGACCGGTGAACCATATGATGAAAGAATCTCAGTTGGTGTCATGTACATGATCAAGCTGGCTCACATGGTTGATGATAAGCTGCATGCTCGTGCTACAGGTCCTTACTCACTGGTAACTCAGCAGCCATTAGGTGGTAAGGCACAGAATGGTGGTCAGAGATTCGGTGAAATGGAAGTTTGGGCTCTTGAAGCTTATGGTGCTGCTCATACTCTGGAAGAGATATTGACTGTTAAATCAGATGATATCAATGGTCGTACCAAGACTTATGATGCGATCATCAAGGGTAAGAGAATTCCTGAACCAGGAATCCCTGAATCATTCAACGTCTTGAAGAATGAATTACAGGCTTTGGCACTTGATGTCAAGATGCTGGATGCTGAAGGTAATGAAGTAAGCATTTCACGCAACGATGAAGATGACCGTGATGTTGAAAGAGCAAGCGATGCTAAGATCGTTGAAGATACTGACGGTCTCAACGTCAGAGATTCATTAGAAGAAGATGATGTACCAGATGCAGTAATGGGTCTGGGAGATGAGGAGGATATGTAGACATGGCAAAAAATAAATTTGAAGCTATTAAAGTCGGTTTAGCCTCTCCTGATCGTATTCTTGAATGGTCACATGGTGAAGTAACAAAACCAGAAACGATCAACTATCGTAGCCAGAAACCAGAAAGAGATGGTCTGTTCTGCGAAAGAATCTTTGGTCCGACAAAAGACTGGGAATGTTACTGTGGTAAATATAAGAAAGTTCGTTACAAAGGTGTAGTCTGTGACAGATGTGGTGTTGAAATCACTAAGTCATCAGTACGTAGAGAGCGTATGGGTCATATCTCTCTGGCTGCACCAGTAGCGCATATCTGGTATCTGAAGGGTATTCCTTCCAGAATGGGTCTGGTACTTAACGTATCTCCTAAGATTCTGGAAGAAGTTGTATACTTCGTTACCTGGATCGTAACTGATCCAAAAGATACTGACCTTGAATACAAACAGCCATTATCAGAACTTGAAGTAAGAAATTACGAAGCTCTGTATGGTAAGGATGCCTTTGTTGCTCAGACAGGTGCTGAAGCAATCAAGACATTACTTGAACAGGTCGATATCGTCAAAGAAAAGAAAGAGATCGTCAAAGAACTTGAAAAGGCTCAGGGCGACAAGCGCAAGAAGCTCATCAAGAGACTTGAAACGATCAATGCATTTGTCGAGTCTGACAATAAACCACAATGGATGGTACTGACTGTCCTGCCGGTTATTCCACCAGATTTGAGACCAATGCTTCAGCTTGATGGTGGCAGATTTGCTACCTCAGATCTGAATGATCTTTACAGAAGAGTTATTACCCGTAATAACCGTCTGAAGAGATTACTGGAGATCGGTACTCCTAGTATCATCGTTCAGAATGAAAAACGTATGTTACAGGAAGCTGTCGATGCTCTGATCGATAACGGACGTAGAGGAAATCCTGTCAAGGGTTCAGCAAACAGACCTTTAAAATCTCTGTCTCACTCTTTAAAGGGTAAGCAGGGTAGATTCAGACAGAATCTGTTAGGTAAGCGTGTTGACTTCTCTGGACGTTCAGTTATCGCAGTTGGACCAGATCTCAAGATGTACCAGTGTGGTATTCCTAGAGAAATGGCTATCCAGCTTTATAAACCATTCGTAATCAATGAGCTCGTCAATCAGAAGATCGCTCAGTCCAGCAAGTTTGCTGAAAAGATGATCGAAAGATTTGATCCACAGATCTGGGATGTCCTTGAAGAAATCATGGATAATCACCCAGTATTCCTGAACCGTGCACCAACACTGCACAGATTAGGTATCCAGGCCTTCAAACCTAAACTTGTTGAAGGTCGAGCAATAAGATTACATCCATTAGTATGTACAGCATTCAACGCTGACTTCGATGGTGACCAGATGGCTGTCCATCTTCCATTATCAGAAGAAGCAAGAGCTGAAGCTGAAATACTGATGTTGGCTTCCAACAACATCCTTGGTCCTAAGGATGGTAAGCCAATCGTTACTCCATCACAGGATATGGTCCTCGGTAACTTCTATCTGAATATGGAAGAAACTGCCGAAGAATTCTATGAGAAAGCTGATGCGATCGAAGCATTAGGCGACAAGGAAACTGCCGCTATGTGGAGAAAGTTCGGTGATAATGAAGGTCATGTCTACAAGGACTTCAACGAAGCTCTGATGGCTTATCAGAACAAGGAAGTACATCTGCACACTCGTGTTGCTGTACTGGCTAAGTCTTTGAAGAAGACAGGTTTCTCTGATGAACAGAACAATATGTATCTGATCACGACAATCGGAAAACTGATCTTCAATAACGAGTTCCCTGCTGATTTCCCTTACATCAATGATGTTGAGGGTGATTCCTTAAAGAGAACACCGGACAGATGTTTCGTTCCATATGGAACTGATATCAAGAAACATATCAAGAATCAGAAAATTGCTCCGGAATTCACCAAGAAGAATCTGTCCAAGGTCATTGCGGAAGTATTCGCAAGATATAAGACAGAAGGATCTTCTGATGTCCTGGATGCGATCAAGGACCTGGGTTTTGAATACTCAACTGTTGCCGGTATGACTATCTCACTGGCAGATATCAACGTTGCTCCAAACAAGCAGAAATTCGTTGATGAAGCCAAGGCTAAGGCTGATGTATTACAGAACTTACTGAAGAGAGGTCAGCTGACCCTGCCTGAATGGGAAAAGCACTTCTCTAAACTGTGGGCTGATGCAACCAATGCTATTGGTGATGACGTTATGAATAACTTACCTCGTAAGTCACCTATCAATATGTCATCTGTATCAGGTGCCCGTGGTAACAAATCTAACTTTACACAGTTAGCTGGTATGCGTGGTCTGATGGGTAGACCAACACAGTCTAAATCAAAGAAGGAATATCAGCCATCAATCATTGAGGTTCCTATCTATTCTTCATTCCGTGAAGGTCTGAACGTATCAGAATTCTTTATTTCTACTCATGGTGTCCGTAAGGGTCTTACCGATACAGCTTTAAAGACAGCTGAATCAGGATATCTGACCAGAAGACTGGTCGATGTCGCTCAGGATGTCATGATCATGGAAGAAGACTGTGGCACTGACAGAGGCTACTATGTAGAAGATATTATCGATCGTAAGGATAATTCAGTTATTGAAAAATTCTATGATCGTATCGTCGGCAGATTCTCTAAGGAACAGCTGAGTGATCCGGAAACAGGCGAAGTTATCGTTGATGATGATGAATTCATCGATGAAGCTATCGCTGATAAGATCATCAAGGCTGGCTACAAGGGAATGCATATCAGAAACTCTTTCACATGTAAGTGTAAAGATGGTATCTGCCGTAAGTGTTATGGTCGTAACATGGCAACTGGTAAGCTTGTTGAATCAGGTGAAGCAATCGGTATCATGGCTGCTCAGTCAATCGGTGAACCTGGTACTCAGTTAACAATGCGTACCTTCCACTCAGGTGGTGTTGCCAATGCTAACGATGATATTACACAGGGTCTGCCACGTGTTGAAGAACTGTTCGAAGCACGTTGCCCTAAACATCCGGCTATCTTAGCTAAGATTTCCGGTGAAATTACCAAGGTCGAAGAAATGGAAGACCACTCATGGACAATTGAGATCACTAATGATAAGGAATCAATTGTTCACAAGTGTGGTATCTCCCAGACTGTTCGTGCCTGGATCAAGGTAGGTGAACAGGTCAAGGCCGGTGCTAAACTGACTGAAGGAAACGTTGATCCTAAGGAACTGTTAAGCATTGCAGGTGTTGAAGCTGTTCAGAACTACATCCTTAAGGAAGTCAAGAAAGTTTACGCTGTAACAGGTATCGATATTTCTGATAAGCACGTTGAAGTTATCATCAAACAGATGCTTAAGAAAGTAATCATTATCGAACCAGGTGATTCTGAATTATGTGCAGGTCAGACAATTTCTATGAAGAAACTGAATGATCTGAATACAGAACTGCTTATGTCAGGTAAGCGTGCACCTAAGTTCGGAGCACTGTTACTTGGTATCTCTAAGGCTTCTGTCGAAACTGATTCATTCCTGTCAGCTGCATCATTCCAGGAAACAACGAAAGTTCTTACTGATGCTGCAGTCAATGGCAAGGTTGATAATCTGTTCGGTATCAAGGAAAATGTCATTATCGGTAAACTGATCCCAGCTGGTACTGGTTCTAAGTTTGAAAGAGAAACAACCAAGCTGATCGAGGAAAGAGCTGCTGAACTTGATGAGATCAGAGAGGAAAAACTCCTGGCTGCTCAAGAAGAATCAGAACTTCCTAGCGAAATGACAGGTGATGTCGATGAAGATCTGAACGAAGAAGAGATCGTCGCTGAAGAAGAGACAATCGAAACAGAAGAAGATTCATTCGAATAAACTGAAAAATGAGGTGTGATCCTAAAGGGTCACACCTTTTTAAATGTTAGCTTAGTTCACATTAAATTCAGTCTAATTTCACTTAGATGGTCGTATAATTGAAAACGTGAAACTAAAACAGAATCTGGTGATGCTGAATCTGTTGACTATCATGTTGCTAGGAGTGATCTATGGATGCATGAGAATGCCTAATAGACAAACGGTATCGTGTGAAATAGAAGAAAGAACTATCTATCTTGCTTTAAATGAGAAGTATGAACTAGGTGAAGAAGGATTTGAAAGTGATGATCCTTTGATTGCTGAAGTTGTTGATGGAACTGTTGTTGGTAAGAGTAAAGGTGAAACAATCATCAGCAGTTCCTGCGTCCAGTATAAAGTAAATGTATCTGATCTATATACGGATGAAAAGCTTGAGATGAATAAGGAATATCTGAAACCTTATTTATATTCAGAAGAAGAAAACAGATATCTGGATGAAGTACTATCTTATCTGATAGATAAAGCCGGTTATCAGACTCGTGCCGGTGCAGTAGAAGCAGCACGTTTTCTATTACTAAGATTTCCTTATAAACTTAAGTACTTCTATGAAAACGGAAGACTCACATCTGAAACTGATGTTGCGGATGGTGAAGGACGATATTACCATTATGGCTTATATCTGAGTAAGTATAAACAGAAAGAACTGTCTGTTATCCAGAATGGTCCTGCTGTCTGGGGCGAAGATATGTTTGAAGATTATACTGAGACCTATAATCAGAATGGCTTGGACTGTTCGGGCTTTATTACCTGGGCTTTATACAATGCAGGATTTGATCCTCAGGATATTGGGGCTGGTCCAAGTGAAGATAAATACGATCTTACTGATATAGGCGAAAAGGTTGCGATAGAAGATCTGGATATAGATATGATAAAGACCGGTGATCTGGTTGGCTTCGATGGTCATGTTGGAATGGTCATCGGTAAAGATGATCAGAAGATCTATATAGGTGAAATGTACTGGGTAAAAGATCTGCAGGTGAGGATCTTCACTTATGAAGAGTTTCTAAATGATTCTCCATGGGAATATGTGATGCTGATGGATGATTTCTATCAAGCTGATGGAAATCTCAGTGATTCCTGGTAGAAGCCGATCTTTAAGATCACAATAGAAATAACAGAGATAATGGCAATAAGAACGATCATCCAGATGATCGTATTCTTGATGCCGTTTTTATTTATCTCGAAGAAATCATAAGGGCCTTTTAGTACATTGATATAGTTAAGATAGATCATCAGTAAACCATAGATGACAGAAATGATGACAGGAATATACCAGAGATTACTATGTTTCTCAAGAAACAGATAGGAACTGATAGAAAGAAGAGGAATAAGGGTATGATGATACAGACATTCTCCTTCAAGCATCGTCTGTTTGAAACCAGCCTGGGCAGACAAGACAAACAGCGAAATCAGAGCTGTCATTGCCAGCATGCAGGAACTAAGATACCGTAGTAAAGGTACATTACCATCGGTGATAAGATACAGAATAGAAGAAACAAGGGTAATGAAATTACTGATTTCTGTGTAATAGATGATTATCTGTTTTCCTACGTGTTTATAGCTCAGATTAAAACCGATGAGTTCCAGGATGATGATAATGATATGAATCAGGTTTACGAGTTTCATAATGATGTCCCCTTTAATTCATTATAAAAAAACTGTAAGCGAACTTACAGTTAGATATCACCACATTGGCGTATAATTGCCATCTTCCTTATATTCAGAATCCATCAGCATGAAATACCTCCAGGAGTTTTCACCAAGCTGATTGAATGATTCAAGAGTTCTTTCATATCTGACATTCTTTATACCTGAGATCATCGTATCAGAGATCCAGATATAGTTTTCATCAACACCAATAACGATACCGATATGTGAGGCAAATCCTACCAGGTCACCGGCTTTGATCCGATCCGATTTAAGTAATTCTTCATCGATCATTACCAGTTCACCAAGTTCATTCATGCCATGACTTCCCGGACCACCGGCTCCCAGATCGCCAAGATCGAAACCGCCGTTATAGTAGCACCAGGAAACGTGTCCCGAGCAATCAAGTCCATTAGGTCTCTTACTGAGATAGAGATCTGAACCGATATCAGAAGGTTTAAAGCCATCCACAAGATAATAGTCATCCTTGGAATGATCTTCAGTTGTATCTTCCTTAAAGAATAATCCCCAGTATTTAGGTCCATATACACTTGCGCTGATATCAGCGTATTTGTCT
The DNA here is from genome assembly GCA_946537295.1 of uncultured Bacillota bacterium. Lineage (GTDB taxonomy): Bacteria > Bacillota_I > Bacilli_A > Erysipelotrichales > Erysipelotrichaceae > Colivicinus. The sequence continues at coordinate 12,380 of CAMNFQ010000008.1, read as the reverse complement.
TCACTCAGATATAGTCCTTTATGATAGTAGCGGCCTTCACCATCACATTTGGTTGAAAAGGCTGGATCAAGGCGCCCGCTTTCCGCAAAGTAAGCTAATTTGTATGGGAATTCCAGCGCCAGGAATCTTGCCGCCGCAACAACACCAGCTCTAGTCTGATATCCTGCTTCTTCAATCTTTCGGGAAAGAACTTCATCTAACATGTGAGCTTCTTCACTGGTACAGATGGTCTCTTTCAGGATCGGTTTATGATCACTGTTTTCATCAGGTAAGGTATATAGATCTGTTACGATGATATCTACACTATCGGAAACGTTGTCGTTACCAACTCTGATCGTAGCTGTTCCCGGTTTTTTACAGACCAGAACATTATTCTCAATCGCAACTATCGATTCATCAGAGGAGCTCATATTCAGATCGTTATGACCTATACCATTCACGTTGATATTCAGTTCGATCTTTTTATCGACCGGATACATCGGATAGAGATCCTTATCAATATTTATATATAGCAGATCAGGTTTTTCTGAGTTAAGCTCATAGATATTTCCTTTGGCATCCTTAAGATGAATGTATCTGTCATTTCCCTGTATTGTAAAGCTATCATTGTCATATGGAAGCCACTTACACTGATCACCTGTTACAGGATTATCATCGATACAGTAAAAGCCATCTTTGAAAAGATCAGACGGGCTGCTAATTACCCTGATACTTTTATCATCAATGATCTCATATGATATTTCTTTTTTGCCACTTAACAATAAAACAGAAAGAGAAATACCTATAAGAACAAGTAATACACAAAGAATTGCGATAAGAGATTTTCGTTTCATAATTTCAGTCATTATAACATAATACCTGATGGCGTGTGTTATTATAGTCTCGTGAAAAAAACAAGAAAATTACTGATTATCGCAATGATCTTTATCCTTTGTGTTGTTACAGGTATTGGAATTGTGATCAGAAAAAACAATAAAAAAGAAGCTGAAGAAAAGTCGGCTGTCATACAGGAAGAGACAAATGAAGTAAATGAACACTTCAAGGTATACCTGGCTGTTGGTGAAAAATATGTGCTGGATGGTACTGACTATGTATCAGATGATCCTGGTATCGCATCAGTTAATGGTAATGTCGTAAGTGGAACTGGTGTAGGAAAAACACTGTTAAAAAAAGAAGACAGCTTCTATGAAGTTGAAGTGACTGATATGATAACTGCTCCAATCTGTTCTGAGGATAAGGAATTTCTTCCTTGTGGCAGATACACCATTGATGAGAACGAATATCTTGATGAAGTACTTGCCGGCAAGATCAGAGAAAAAGGTTATAAGACCAGGGCTGGGGCAGTCGAGGCTGCCAGGTTTTTATTGTTGCAGTTTCCTTATAAACTGGATTATTTTTCGGAAAACGGTAGATACTATGGAGCTGCTCCATTATGTGAGGGAGAAGGAAGATATTATCACGAAGGTCTCTACCTGAATGAATATAAAGCTGAAAAGGATAAGTTTGTAGCGATAATCCATGGTCCGGAGCCATGGGGATGTTCCATGTATTCTGATCCGGGAGAGTGCTACCAGCCAAACTCCTTGGACTGTTCGGGTTTTGTGACCTGGGTAATGGTGAATGGTGGTTTTGATCCGGGAGATCTTGGTGCCGGTCCGGATGATGAGAATATCGACTTTACCGATCTTGGTGAAAAACATCTGATCAGTGAAGAATCTCTTGATCAGGTAAAAGTCGGTGATCTGTTTTCCGCAGAAGGTCATATCTCGATCTTTATTGGCAAGAAGGATGGTGTCTACTATATAGCTGAATCTGACTTGCCGATAAACGTCCGTGTCAGAGTCACGAATAAGGAAGAACTATTGGATACTGATTTCTATCAGTGGATCGATATGGATGAATTCTATAATCATCAGGATGGTAATCTTACGGATTATTGGGAGTAATGAAAATATTTTCAAATATGAGAGAAATTATTTACAATTGATGTAAAAATTATTGAAAATACCTTGAATTTGTAAGATCCATATATTATTATTTAGAAAAGGCTTGGAAAAGAAGAGTAACCTGTTTGAAAAGCTTAGAGAATCTTTGGGTGGTGGAAAAAGATGTTGAAGAGCAGGTGAACATGGTCTTGGAGCTGTCAGCTCGATATTAGAGCTGAACGTTGTGCATACGTTATAATGCTAGGATATGTTTGTATCTGAAGAAGGTGTAGAAATACACGAATTAAGGTGGTAACACGATTTATAAGTCGTCCTTAGGGGCGACTTTTTTGTTTAAAACCCGGATACAAATAAAAATGTAATAAGAAAGGGGAAGAAAAATGAAAAAGATTATTACATTATTATTAGTTTTACTCACATTATGTGCCTGTGCAGGAAAGAGTGAACCTGCCAAGGAAGAAACTGCTGCTAATCCAGTAAACCCTCATGGTTATGAGATCGTCGCAATCGAAGCCGGTCAGCTTCCATTGACTTTGCCTGATGTTGATGCTGCTGTCATCAATGGTAACTATGCTCTGGAAGCAAAACTGAACGAAACTAATCCGGCAGTTGAGATCGAATCATTTGATGCTGAAACAAGTGTCAAACGTACTAACTATCTTGCTGTAAAACAGGGTAATGAAGAAACAGACAAGACAAAGGCTTTAGTTGCTGCCTTTACCAGCGACAAAGTTGTTGAATATATCAATTCTACCTACAAGGGCGCTGTTATTCCTTCAATCATTGATGCTGAAGGTAAAGCAGTAAGTGCTACTGAGATTCCTGCTGCTGGTGAAGATAACGTCATCAAGGTTGGTGCTACTTTAGTTCCACATGCTGAGATTCTGAAGAATGTTGTTGCTGCTGTTCTGGAAGAAAAAGGCTGGAAACTTGAAACAGTTGAATTCAATGATTATGTACTTCCAAACACAACACTTGAAGAAGGTGAACTTGATGCCAACTATTTCCAGACTCTTGGTTATCTGAATAACCAGAACGAAGCCGGTGGTTTACACCTGGTAGCTGCTGTAGGCGTTCATATTGAACCAATGGGTGTCTACTCACAGAAGATCACCGCATTAGCTGATCTGGCAGATGGTGCTTCAATCGCTGTACCAAACGATACTGATAACTATGGTCGTGCAATTGATTTACTTAACGCTTTAGGTATACTCAATGGTGCACCAACTGATCCTGATAAGATTTCTGAGATCAATAAATAATATTTACAAATAAATAACTAAGATGGATAGCGCTGCCTTTCTGGCAGCGCTGTATATGTTTGATAGGAGAAACAAATGATTGAGCTGAAGAATGTAAAGAAAAATTTTGATAATCTGGAAGTCCTGAAAGATATCTCGATCACGATCAACGATCATGAGATCTATGGGATCATAGGTCAATCAGGTGCTGGTAAATCCACCCTGTTAAGATGTATCAACGGACTGGTAGATTATCAGTCTGGTGAGATCAGAGTTGATGGTGAACTGGTTAACCTGAAAGATAAAAACAAGCTGCGTCAGATGCAGAAGAATATGGGAATGATCTTCCAGAACTTCAATCTGCTCAATCGTCTTGATGTCTATGAGAATGTCGCCCTGCCTATGAAATTCTGGGGTATACCTACCAATACTCCCCAAGCCAGAAAGAAGATCGAAGGTCTGATTGAACTGGTTGGTCTTTCTGATAAGATCCACGTCAAGCCAAGAGATCTTTCCGGTGGTCAGAAGCAACGTGTGGCGATTGCTCGTGCTCTGGTTCTGGATCCAAAGATCCTTTTATGCGATGAAGCAACTTCAGCACTTGATCCGGCAATTACCAGGGAAATACTTGATCTGTTACAAAAGATCAATAAATCCATGGGAATCACAATTATTGTGGTAACTCATCAGATGGAAGTTGTTAAACAGATCTGTGAAAGAGTATCTTTCTTGAAAGATGGAAAGGTTCTATCAGAAGGCAGACCGGAGGAACTCTTTGTTAAACCGATAAAGGAAGTTAAGCAGTTCTTACAGGAAGAAAGTGGTCATTTACCTGATGACGGTGTAAACATTCAGCTCTTCTTTACTGATGAAAGTTCCGATGAGCCTGTCATCACGATGATGGCCAGAAAGCTCAATATCGATTTTTCAATCTGTTGGGGTAAACTGGAAGATTTCCGTTCCAATGTCTTTGGCTCACTGGTAATCAATATCAAAGCTGAAGATCAGAAGAAGGTAACGGATTATCTGGATGAAAGAAAAGTATTATGGGAGGTCTTATAGTATGTGGGATGTAATAAGTAATGCAGCTGTTCAGACTTTATATATGGTGTTCTGGTCAACACTGTTATCTGTAATCATCGGTTTTATTCCGGCAGTAATTTTAACTCTTACAGCACCAGATGGTTTAAGACCTAACAAGGTAGTTTATGAAACATTATCGCTTCTGGTAAATATCTTCAGATCATTTCCATTTATCATCTTACTGATAATCATCATTCCGTTTACCAGAATGATCGTTGGTAAATCGATTGGAACAACTGCCGCTATTGTACCGTTAACTGTTTCAGCGATTCCTTATATCGCCAGAGTATTTGAAACGAGTTTACGTGAAACTGATCCGGGAGTGATTGAAGCAGCACGTTCGTTTGGCGCTTCAGACTGGCAGATTATGTTCAGAGTATATTTCAAGGAAAGTATTCCAAGAATGCTCAATGGTGTAGTTCTTCTTATAATATCTTTAGTTGGTTATTCCGCAATGGCCGGTACCGTCGGTGGTGGCGGACTAGGTGACATCGCGATCCGTTATGGTTATCAGCAATACAATACCCAATACCTGGTAATCTGTTCACTGATCCTGATCGTCTTTGTCCAACTCGTACAGATGCTAGGAAACTATCTCTATAAGAAGATCTCATAATGAAGAAAACAGTTCGGATCGCATCTAAACGAAACAGTGAGATCGTTGCGAATATCTATGAAGGTAACGGCAACAGAAACTGTTTACTGATCATGGCTCACAGTTTCAAGTCAGAACGAAGTGAAGATGGCAGATTTTCCTTTCTGGCAAATGATCTTACTGCTCACAATATCACAACGATCACCATGGATTTTCCAGGTAATGGTGAATCTAGCGAAACAATGAAAGAGTATTGTCTTGATAACTGTCTTGATGATATGGAGTCCTGTTATCAGTATATAAAAGACAATTATGATATCGATGAAAGCCGAATGGGTTTACTTGGTTACAGTATGGGTGGCAGATTGATATCACTGTTTCTGAAAAAACATCCTGAGTTTTCTACACTGGTCTTCTGGGCAGCGTGCAACAGGAATTACAGCGAGAATGATGTCTTTCTGGAACAGCCATTTCACAAACTCAAGGAAGAAGCTGATCAGAAGGGCTATTGTATCTTTCATGATATCTTTTCCGATTGTGATGATGTGATGTCTAAACAGTTTGTCGATAATATGCTGGAATATGATGCTTTAAAACCACTTCATGATTTTAAAGGAAATGCCTTGATCATCCAGGGAGAAAAAGATATCACAATTGAAGTTGAGAATGGTCGCTGGATCTTTGATGCCTTAAGATCATGTGAAAATAAAGAACTTTATTTTATGCACGAAGCAGATCATGGCTTTGGTCTGTGGGATGGCAGAACAGCAGATAATGAAAGACTTTTAAGCCTAAGTTCTGTATATCTGAAAAAGTTTATGTGATGAAATCGTTTACATCACGCAAGCTTATTGAATATGATTTTTTTAGATGTTAAGATAAAAACGTCCATAAAGAGAGATGGAGAGACAAGCTCTACGAAATCTCAGCAACCTGCATTTAAGAAAGGTGCTAAAGCTTGAACGATGGGACGATAGCTGATTACCCATCATTGATGGGTTTTATTATTTATGGAATTATTTAAGGGGGAAGAAAAAAATGAAAAATGATTCTGTTCAGAAAGTTGTTGCTACTGGTATTGGTGCTGCGCTGTTCTTCGTGCTAGCTCGTTTTGTAGCTATCCCAAGTGGAATTCCTAACACCAACATTGCTTTCCAGTATGCTATCCAGGCTGTATTCGCTGTACTTTACGGTCCAGTTGTTGGCTGCCTGTCTGGTTTTATTGGTCACGTTCTTACTGATATGTCTTGGGGCGGTGTCTGGTGGACATGGGCATTCGCTACTGCTGTATATGGACTGATCGTTGGTTTCTTCGCTAAGAAGATCAACATCAAAGATGGTAACTTCTCTAAAAACGAAATCATTACTTTCGTTGTAGCTAACCTGATCGCTAACGCTGTTGCCTGGATCCTTGTTGCTCCAATTGGTGATATCGTTATCTACAAGGAAGATGCTTCACTTGTCTTCACTCAGGGCTTTGTCGCTGCAGCTGGTGACTTCATCTTCGCAGTAGTAATCGGAGGTCTGCTCTTATACGGATACACTAAGACGATTGCTAAATCCGGTTCTCTGGATAAGGAATAATCAGATAAATTTTCAATAACGGAAAAGGCTTGTAAAAGAGCCTTTTCTTTTTTGTCGCATATTAACTCATATTGTAAAATATTATTATGAAACCAATTATTTCATTTAAGGATTTCTCATTTCAATACAATGCTCAAAAAAATCCTACGCTCAAACATATCAATCTTGATATCTATCCTGGCGAAAAGATTTTGATATGTGGTGCCAGTGGCAGTGGTAAGTCAACGCTTGGCAACTGTATAAATGGACTTATTCCTTTTTCCTACAATGGCAAGATCGATGGTTCTTTAAAGGTTGATGATATCGAAACCAAGGATTCATCTATTTTTGAATTGTCAACTAAAGTTGGAACAGTCTTACAGGATCCTGATGGACAGTTTGTTGGTCTGACGGTTGCGGAAGATATTGCTTTTGCTTTGGAAAACGATTGCGTTGAGCAGGAAAAGATGTTTGCAGAGACTCTTTCGGCTGCCAGAAAAGTCAGCATTGAAAATCGTATGAATAATGCTCCATATGATCTTTCCGGTGGTCAGAAACAGCGTGTCTCTATGGCTGGTGTTCTTGTCGATAAAGTAAGGATCTTGCTTTTTGATGAGCCTCTTGCCAATCTTGATCCGGCAACTGGTAAATCAGCGATTGAACTGATCGATCAGATCAAAAAGGAAACAGATACAACTGTAATTATTATTGAACATCGTATTGAAGATGTCTTGTGGCAGAAAGTCGATCGTATCATTCTGATGGATGATGGAATGATTGTTTCAGATTGTGATCCTGCCGCATTGCTTAGAAGTGATTTGCTGAAAAAATATGGAATAAGAGAACCTTTATATCTGACACAGCTGAAGTATGCTGATGTCGATATCAACAATATTGAAGGAATTGACTGTATAAACGATCTTAAGCTTGATGATAAAGCTAAGAAACAGATCGTTAAATGGTATACATCACAAGAAAAACCAGAACATATAAACAATAATTCAAATATCCTCGAAGTAGAACATATTGATTTCAGATATGAAAGTTCGGAACAGATCTTATATGATGTTTCCTTTGCGATAAAAAAAGGTGAGATGTTGGCAATAGCCGGTAAGAATGGTGCTGGCAAATCGACATTATGTAAAGTCATCTGTGGTTTTGAAAAACAGTTTAATGGAAAGATCTTATTCAATGGTGAAGATATCAGTAATGCTTCAATTCGTAAGAGATCAAGCTATATCGGTTATGTCATGCAGAATCCTAATCAGATGATCTCGCAGGCGATGATTTTTGATGAAGTTTCAATGGGTATCAGAAATATCGGCCTGAGTGAAGAAGAGATAAAGGAAAGAGTATATTCCACCTTGAAGGTCTGTGGTTTATATGAGTTCCGTAACTGGCCGATCAGTGCCTTAAGTTTTGGACAGAAGAAAAGAGTCACCATTGCCTCGATTCTGGTAATGGGACCAGAGATCATTATTCTCGATGAGCCAACTGCTGGCCAGGATTTCTATCACTATACAGAAATAATGGAATTTCTTTGTGAACTGAACAGAAAAGGTATTACGATCATCATGATCACTCATGATATGCATCTGATGCTGGAATATACCACCAGGTCACTGGTGTTCTATGATGGCAGATTACAGGCTGATAAATCAGGCAGTGCTGTATTGTGCGATGAAGATCTGGTTGATAAGGCATCATTAAAAGAGACGAGTCTGTTTAAGATCGCTACCGATGTCGGTATCAAAGATCCGGTATCGTTTGTTGACTGTTTTATCGATTACGACAAGAAGGAGCGTAGCCATGGCAAACAAAGTTCTTAACTACATTCCTAAAGACAGTTTCATGCACAGGCTATCAGGTACGACTAAACTGATTGTTTTCCTGACATTCTCATTTCTGTGCGGACTTTCCTTTGACACCAGAGTATTACTGTTCCTGCTGGTCTTATCTATTTCCTGTTTCTTCTTGAGTCATATAAGACTCAGTGAAGTAAAGCTTATGAGTATGTTCCTGGTCGTATTCATTGTCATGAACTTTATCCTGTTATTTATCTTTAATCCTAACTATGGTCCTGAACTCTATGGTTCAAGAACAGTGCTGTTTCATATTGCAGGAAGATATGATGTGACACTTGAACAGCTGTTCTATCAGTTCAATGTTTCATTAAAGTATGTCATAGGATTCCCGGTTGCGATCCTTTTCATCGCTACGACTAACCCAAGTGAGTTTGCTTCATCTTTATCACAGATCGGAGTACCTTATCGGATAAGTTATTCAGTATCTCTGGCTCTTCGTTATATTCCTGATATTCAGACGGACTATCACGAGATAGCTCAATCCCAGGAAGCCAGAGGCGTTGCCTTGGGTAAAGATGTCAAGATAAGTGAAAGAATCAAGAATTCAGTGAAGATCCTGATGCCACTGGTACTGACCAGCCTTAACAGGATCGACGAGATAGCCAACTCCATGCAGCTCAGGAGCTTTGGCAAAAACAAGAAAAGAACATGGTATATGCAGAAAAAGATGACTGCTTCTGATTATCTGGTCATAGCATTCTGTGTCGTACTGTTTGTTGTCGGAATGATCATAACCAATCAGGGAGGCAACAACCTGTATAATCCATTCATCTAGGGAGATGTGATTTATGAAGAAAATGTTAGTATTTCAGACAGACTTTACCTACAAGGAAGGTGCTGTTGCGGCTATGTATGGTGTTGTAAAAAGTGTTGATGAAGATATTGAGATCATTACAGCAACTCATGAGATCCCGCAATATGATACCTGGTCAGCATCATATCGTCTTTATCAGTATATTGATTTCTGGCCTAAAGGAACTATCTTTGTATCAGTTGTCGACCCGGGTGTTGGAACTTCCCGTCGTGCTTGCGTAGCTAAGACCAGAAACGGCTACTTTATCGTTACTCCGGATAATGGTTCTCTAACGCATGTAGATAGATATTTTGGAATTGAAGAAGTCAGAGAAATTGATGAAACAATCAACCGCTTGCATCGTGAAGATAATGGGGCTGTATCAATCTTTCATGGCAGAGACCTGTTTGGCTATTGTGCTGCCAGACTTGCTTCTGGAATAATAAGTTATGAAGAAGTTGGCCCAGTCTATGATCTGTCAGAGATCAAAAGACACGAGATCAAAGAAGCTAAGGTGACTGCCGAGGGAATTGAAGGCATGTTTGAAATCAATGATCCTAATTTCGGAAATCTCTGGACGAATATAACACTGAAACAGTTCCTGTCTTCCGGATTTAAGATGGGTGATATGATCCATACGATCATCTATCACAATGATGAGATCGTCTTTGATCAAAAGATTCCATATTATGATTCTTTTGGAAAAGCTGCAGATCATTCCGTAATGATCTATAATAATGAAATAAATAAAATGGGTCTGGCAGAGGTTGTTGGCAATCTGTGCCAGGACTACGATCTGTCCTATGGGCAGGAATATAGATTGGAGTTCAAACATGAATAAAATAATAGTATTTCAAACAGATTTCGGTCTCGATGATGGTGCGATCAGCGCAATGGAAGGTGTATCCTATCAGGTCAGCTATGATCTGAATATCCGTCATCTTACTCACAACATTCCTCAGTACAATATTTTTGATGCATCATACAGACTTTATCAGGCAATTGATTACTGGCCTGAAGAAACAACTTTTGTATCGGTTGTTGATCCGGGTGTTGGTTCTGCTCGTAAATCGATCGTCGCCAAAACCAAGACCAATATGTATGTCGTAACACCTGATAATGGTACATTGACTCACATTGAAAAACACATCGGTATTGAAGAAGTCAGAGAGATCGAAGAGAAAAGTAACCGTCTGAAAGATTCAGAACTATCCTATACATTCCACGGTCGTGATGTCTATGCCTACACTGCCGCAAGACTTGCTTCTGAAACAATAACTTTTGAAGAAGTAGGACCAAAGATCAATGTTGAAGATATCGTCAAATTGGAACTGTATGGCTGTCAGAAGATCGAGAATGGTATTTCAGGATATATCGATATTCTGGATGTCAGGTTTGGATCATTATGGACATCCATTCCATATAAAGATTTTGTCGACTGTGGATTCAAGATCGGTGATGATATTCTGGTGGAAATATATCATAATGACAGAAGAGTCTATTCCAACAGGATCAACTATGGCAAATCTTTTGCGGATGTTGAGATCAATGAACCTATCATTTATATGAATTCTGTCTATGATATGGCATTGGCAATCAACCAGGGTGATTTCTCAAAAGCATACGGTATCGGTGTAGGAAAACAGTGGAAGATCACAATGACAAAATAAGCAGGTCAGTATAAACTGACCTTTTTATATGGAAAAAAATAATAAAATGAAACTATAGAAGTTTCCTAACGAAATAATTTTTGATCGCAGATCGAAAGGAGGATCTGAATGTACAGAAAACTATTAGCATTACTTATTATCCTGGTAGCATTGGCTTCCTGTGCAGGAAACAGCAATACTTCCGATACCACAATAGTCGATGATGCTGAAACGGCAGTCAGCAAAAAAGCTGATAAATTTGTTGTGGAGAAAACGCCAGCAGCAAAGCTTAAAGAAACCCTTAAAGAATACACTTACAGCAATATCTTTTCGGCTAAGATACCGGAAGGATGGAGTGTTTCAACTGGTGGTACTGACTGGTATCTGTGGGTAAGAATCTATGATCCGCAAAATCCTTCCTTACAGGTATTCAAGATCCTGAGTACAACCGGCATCCTTAAAAGTGATAGAGCCAAATCATTCTATCAGCAGGCATTAAGTATTTCTGGTGACAATTATCTTTATGGTTCACCATCAGAAATGGTTGTAAATGAAACAGGTACGATGGTTGAATTTTTTGAAGATTTCATGGACTATATTGCCTGGATTGCCAAATTCGATCCAACTTTCAGTGGATTTGAATATCCAAATATTTCTGCTTTCCAGGAGATCGAATCATGGGATATGAATGATTTCTATTCTTCAATTTCGATCGATGATAAACTGATCCATGGAGAATATATTGAACCACTTTCTCAGCAAAGATCAGAAGGTATCTTCTCTGGTGCATTCACCAGAGGATTATCAATGACTGATCCTGGCTATGATGTTGGCTTCTATATCGTCTATGATGTCAATGGAATGACTGCCCCATATGGTCTACTAAATGAATATCAGGATCTGTTAAGTACGATCCATAAGTCGATCAACTATACTGAGTCATTTATCTCTACTGCCATGAGAAATCAGCAGATCAATTTCAAGAGTGCCCAGCAGGTTGGCGAGATCATGGCTCAGACAAGTCAGATTATCATTGATGGCTACAATCAGCGTCAGCAGACCTATGATCGCGTTTCACAGGAATATTCTGATGCGACGATGGGTTATGACAGATATTACGACAAACAGACAGGAGAACTGTATAAGGTTGAACATGGCGTCATGGACAACTATACCGGTGATCGTTATGAACTGGCAGGACCAGATTCTCAATACTACAATCTGCCTGTTGCCGGATATATCTATAAGTAGCAGCTTATTGACTAAATAATATAAATATCATATTATTTAGTTCCTGGGGTCGAATTTGGTTTCGACTGGTCTAGTCTGATTTAAACTGCAGTGGAGTGATGACCTAATCATCAAAACAAAATAAACGCTAACACTGAATTAGCATTCGCTTAATTTAACAGCCGACGTAGGCTTTAAGCACTTCTGTCTGTAATGTTCATAGCAGATAGTCGTAAATATGAACTAGGTGAAGTAAGTTTAGTTCTTCTCTTACCATCCGAAAACCGATAAGACAAATTCAATATCTGGTAGTTTTAGCCAAGGGTATTGTCTTAATTAAAGTAAAACTAAACTGTAGACGTTTAAATGTGGGATTATTCTAGGACGAGGGTTCGAGTCCCTCCGGCTCCACCAA
>CAMNFQ010000007.1 GCA_946537295.1 uncultured Bacillota bacterium | reverse complement strand
ACAAGTTTTGCTTTCTCGCGCGATGATATTATCGTTACCGTCAATAACTCTTCTGATCAGTGCTCATTTGATCTTAATCGTTCTGGTACATATAAAGGAGTTATCTCTGGAAGAACTATTGAATCAGATGGAAACAATCTTCATATAGAGATCGATGGCGATTATGGTGAGATCTGGATACCAACTGAAAGAGTCGACACAGATTATGAAGCATTAAAAATAAACAAGATTACAGAAGATAAAAAGGAGATTTCAATTTCTGAAAGAGCTTCTGGCAAATCATATGATGAGATGAGTGTTGAAGAACTTCAGGCCGAAATCCTTGCCAAGATGTCCGCAAATGGCCCTGTAACTGATAGAATGAAGAAAGATGTACTGGAAAATGTTTATCATGATTCATTACTTAACTGGGTCAAAAGCTTTCACTAGGAGGTCAAATCAATGAAAGACATTAATGAAATGAGTGATCATGAATTACTGATGGAACTTGTCGAAGAAAAAAGAAGGAATGACAAGATCCGCTATATCAAATATGGTATCTATGCTGTGTTGGCTTTAATTGTAATTATTCTTTGCATCAAATATATTCCAATGATCGTCGATATGGTCAATAGGTATAACGCTTTAATGGAACAGCTTGAGCAGACTAATACCAGCATCAATCAGTTGGTAGATAGTGTAGGGGAAGATACTGGTGCAAAATTAAAGGAACTTGTTGACAGTATCTATTCATTATTAAGACGCTTTGGAATTAATTATTAGGAGAACAATATGATTGAAGTAGGAAAAAAGGCGCCCGCATTCAAACTTAAAGATCAGTATGGAAATGTAAGAAAACTTTCTGAATTCAAAGGAAAGAAGATCATCTTATATTTCTATCCTAAAGATATGACGAGCGGTTGCAGTAAACAGGCATGTAATTTCAGAGAACTGTATCCTCAGTTTATGGAAAAGGATGCTGTAATAATTGGTGTCAGCAAGGATAGTGTTGAATCACATAAGAAATTTATGGAAAAGTTTAATCTGCCATTTATCCTGTTATCTGATCCTGATATGGAAGCTATTCAGGCATATGATGTTCTTAAAGAGAAATCAATGTATGGCAGAAAGTACATGGGCGTATCTAGAAGTACTTTTCTGATTGATGAAAATGGTAAGATCGCTAAAGCTTTCTACAATGTGAAGTCTTCAGAAAATCCTTCTGATATGTTATCTGAGTTAAACTAAAACAGCAGATCAATTCTGCTGTTTTTTATAAGATGGCGTGCCTAGCAAGACTTGAACTCGCAACCTTTTGGTTCGTAGCCAAACACTCTATCCAGTTGAGCTATAGGCACATCGCTCATTTAGATTATCACTATTATCCGACTTTTTCAAATACAGACGCTTTATTGAAAAGGGATTTCAAAAATGTTAGGATACTTTTGTGTCCATGTAGCTCAGCTGGATAGAGCATCCGCCTTCTAAGCGGACGGTCGGGAGTTCGAGTCTCTCCATGGACGCCATTTTTTTAATTATATCTATCGCATACGATATAATATAAATGAGGTATTTATGGCTGATAAGTATGACAATCTGAAACTCTCAAATCAATTATGTTTTCCTTTATACGCAGTATCAAATAAGATCATCAGAAACTATAAACCACTGTTAGATGAACTTGATCTTACTTATACTCAATATATTGTAATGATGGTATTGTGGGAAGAAGAAAACATTAATGAAAGTGCCTTAGGAAATAAATTGTTTCTTAAATCCAATACGCTAACTCCATTATTAAAAAAGCTGGAAGACAAGGGATATATTTCTTTAAGAAGAAACAGTAATGATATTAGAAATCTTGTTATTGCACTTACCGAAAAGGGCAGAAAATTAAAAGAAAGAGCTATTTGTGTACCGGAATCGATTGCGAAAACAATTAATCTCAGTAAGCAAGAAGCTCTCTATCTGTATGGAATTCTCTATAAGATACTGGATGATGAAAAAGCAGCTGAATGATTCAGTTGCTTTTGTTTCTAATCTTCTTTTGCCATTACTTCAGGAGCACTTACTCCAAGTAGGTATAAGGCATTTTTGAGTGTAATTCTGGTTGCTTCACATAGAGCCAGTCTTTCGTTGGTAAGTTCAGGATTTTCCTTGTCATTGATCTTGCAGGCTCCATAGAAGGTATGGAAGTAGGTAGCAAGCTTCTGAACATAATTACAGATCTTGTTTGGACTTCTGTTTTCAGCAGCATCTGCTACTACTTCTGTAAATGAACTGATATGTTTAAGCAGATCAACTTCTTTTGGATGAGACAAGAGGGCATATGTCTCTTTCTTCTGGAATGGTTTTTCTGCCTGTCTTAAGACAGAACAGATTCTTGCATAAGCATATTGTACATAGTAGACCGGATTATCATTAGACTTTGTTCTGGCTAAGGTCAGATCAAAATCTAGATGAGTATCAAGTGCTTTGGAAAGGAAGAAATATCTTGCGCAATCAACACCGATATCATCGATCAGTTCTCTTAAGGTTATGGCATTGCCGGTACGTTTTGACATTTTTACTTCCTGGCCATTTTCAACCATTCTGACCATCTGACAGATGTCCACCTGCAGATTATCTCTTGGATAGCCAAGTGCTTCCATAGCAGCTTTCATTCGCGGGATATAGCCATGGTGATCTGCACCCCAGATATTAACCAGTAAATTATATCCACGATCATATTTATAAATATGGTTTGCGATATCTGGTGTCATATATGTGTAATAACCATCAGATTTCTTTAGTACACGGTCTTTGTCATCACCATATTTAGTTGCTTCAAACCAGATGGCACCATCTTTTTCATAAAGAAGGTTCATTTCTTTCATCTTCTCAACAGCTTTTTCGACAAGTCCCTGAGAGACGATCCACTGTTCAGAGATCCAGGAATCAAATTCACATCCATAGTATTCAAGATCTTTTCTGATCCTGTCTAATTCAATCTTTCTTCCCAGTTCCTTTAGTTCCAGAACAGCTTGTTCTTCATCCATCTTCAGATATTTATCGCCATCTTTTTCTTTGATCTCTTTTGCTATTTCAATAACATCAGGTCCATGATATCCATCTTCCGGTAAAGTGAAGTCCAGACCAAAGAGTTCTCTATATCTTCCTAGAAGTGATTTACCCAGATTCATCATCTGTGCACCGGCATCATTGATATAGTATTCTCTGGTAGTTTCATACCCGGCAGCCTTCATGATTCTTACACTTGAATCTCCCCAGCAGGCGCCTCTGGCATGTCCACAATGTAATGGACCGGTAGGGTTAGCACTGACATATTCTTCCAGCACTTTTATACCTTTGCCAAAATCAGAATGACCATAATTATCACCCGCATCAATGACGCTGTTTATGATTGAAGCCATTGATTCTTTTTTAAGCCAGAGATTGATAAAACCTGGACCGGCAATTTCGATCTTTTCTGCAACATCCAGTTCTTTCAACATCGCTTCTTTAATCTCTTGAGCTATTTCCTGAGGACGACGTTTAAGAACCTTAGTCAGTCTCATGGCGATATTTGTTGAATAGTCACCATTGGTTTTTTCTTTAGGAATCTCAACCATGATCATTCCATCTTCCGGTTCGATTCCATATATATCTTTAACAACTTTAGTAATTGATTGTACTAAGATCTCTTCAATATTCATAAATCATTCCTCATTTCTTTCAATATTTTAACATATAAGTATTCTACTATATTTTCCTTAAGTAAAACCGTGATCTTATATAACAAACTGTTGTATATTTGTGGTGATGAATAAAGAAAAAAGAATTACAACAGCCAAATATCTGTTTGCCTTATGTCTGTATGGCACTATCGGCCTGTTTTTACGATTCGTCGATTATTCGGATGAATTTGTCGTCTTATGTCGTGGTATTCTGGGTTCGTTGTTTATTATCGTTGTCATGATGATCACAGGTAGAAAGATCGATCTTAAGGCAATCAATAATAATCTCTTTCTTTTGATCGGTTCCGGCTTTGCTTTGGGATTTAACTGGATCTTTCTGTTCAGCGGTTATCGTTATGGAATGGCTGTAAGTTCCTTATGTAACTACCTGGCTCCAATTATAGTTGTCGTGATTGATGCCTTGATAAATAAGGCTAAGATAAATAAGTATCAACTGATATGTATCGTTATGGCGTTTATAGGAATGGTATTAATATCTGGGGTATTCGATGGTAAAATCGAAGACTATCGCTGTTTTTTCTATGGTTTACTGGCAGCTCTTGGTTTTGTGATATTACTGCTATTTAATCGCAAGCTCAAAAATATATCTTCGTATGACAAAACACTTGTCCAGTTACTTTCCAGTGCTTTTATTGTTTTTCCATATGTAGCTTTAAACAGATCGTTTCCTACAAGTTTTGATCTGAAATCGGTGATTATTGTTCTTATCCTTGGTTTTCTACATACGGGAGTTGCATATATGTGCTACTTTGATGCAATAGGTGTTCTGTCTTCACAAACTATTGCAATACTGGGATATCTGGAACCAGTACTCAATGTTCTGATCGGATCTATACTGTTTCATGAGAATATTGGAATAATGGGAATAGTAGGGGCGATACTCATAATCCTTTCTTCAATAGCAAATGAATATTTCGCGGAAAAGTAATCAAATTATTCACATGTAAATATTTTCAGAAAATATATTGAAAATAATTGTTGACATTTTTTCAAAGTTTACATAAAATAAAATCAGTTACAAACTTTGAAGTAAATAGTATCGTCAATGATTCATTTCAGAGAGATTACGGTTGGTGCAAGTAATCATGATAGTTGAACGAGAATACATTACGGAGTTAGATAGCTGAAAGAAGTAGGTTATCTCGGGTCATCCCGTTACAGATGTAAGCCATGTTGGTGGCTAATGAGATTAATACAGTAATGTATTATTAAAAAAAGGTGGTAACGCGATAGATTCGTCCTTGTCAGGGACGAATTTTTTATTTCAGGAGGAAAAAATGAAAAAATTACTGACTGCTTTATTAGCAATGATGATGATCTTCGCATTGGTCGGATGTTCATCAGGAAACAATTCACAAAATGAAGAAGGAGGAAATGATACTCCAGTTGAGACAAACACTGCTGTTTCTGTAGGCGTTGTTCAGCTTGTCCAGCATGCTGCTCTTGATGCCGCAACAGAAGGATTCGTTCAGGAAGTTAAGAAAGCTTTCCCTGATGCCGATATCGTTGTCCAGAATGCAGCTGGCGATTCAGCTACCTGTTCTACAATCTGTCAGGGTTTTGTCAATGATGGTGTTAATCTGATCATGGCAAACGCTACTCCAGCTTTACAAGCTGCTGTATCAGCTACCGGTGATATTCCAATCCTTGGAACTTCTGTTACTGAATATGGTGTAGCTTTAGGCATAGATAATTTTGATGGTTTAGTTGGTTCTAATGTTTCTGGTACCAGTGATCTTGCTCCACTTGATCAGCAGGCTCAGATGATCGTTGATCTGTTCCCAGATACAAAGAAAGTCGGTATCATCTTCTGTTCTAATGAAGCTAATTCCAAATATCAGGTTGAAGTAGTCACTAAGGAACTGGAAGCTAAGGGTATTGAAGTTGTTTCTAAATCATTTACCGATTCTAACGATATCGCTATGGTTTGTGAAGATCTGTGTTCACAAATTGATGTCCTCTACATTCCTACCGATAATCAGGCTGCAAGCTGTGCAGAGACGATCGCTAATATCGTTTTAGACAAGAAGATGCCTGTTATTGCCGGTGAAGAAGGTATCTGTAAATTGTGTGGTGTTGCAACATTAACAATTGATTACTTTGATTTAGGCGTTGAAACTGGTAAAATGGCAGTTAAGGTCTTGAATGGTGAAGCAAAGATCGAAGAAATGCCAATTCAGTATTTCCCTGAACCAGTCAAGAAATACAATCCGGAAATCTGTGAATTACTTGGTGTAACAGTATCAGATGAATTTATAGCAGTTGAATAGTATATGATCACACTTTCTAATCTTATTGGACGTATTCCAGGCGGTCTTGCCCAAGGTATCATCTGGGGCTTGATGGCTTTAGGAATATATATAACATTCAGAGTATTAAAAGAGTCAGACCTTACGGTTGATGGCTCTTTTGCTACTGGTGGAGCAGTTGCAGTAATGCTTATCACTTCAGGAATTAATCCCTGGATTGCTGTACTTGTCTCGTTTGTAACAGGTATTGTTGTTGGTATCTGTACAGGGCTTATTCATACTAAACTAAAAATTCCGGCAATCTTATCCGGAATTTTAGTGCAGTTTGGACTATATTCGATTAACCTGCATATCATGGGAATGGTTGCAAACGTATCATGTAATCCAAGCAAGAACAATGTTCTTATCTCAATGAGAAATATTCCGATGGCTATACTTGTCGGCGTCTTGTTTGCGATAGGCCTGATTATTATCATGTACTGGTATTTTGGTACTGAACAGGGATGTGCAATCAGAGCAACCGGCAATAATATGCATATGGCTTTAGCTCAGGGCATAAATGTTAATAATATGAAAGTTATCGGATTTGCCCTTAGTAATGGACTTGTTGCACTTGCTGGCGCACTTATGGCACAATATCAGGGCTTCTCTGATATCAATATGGGCAGAGGCGCTATCGTTATTGGTCTGGCTGCCATCATAATCGGTGAAGTCTTATCTGAGATCATCTTCCCGAAAGGATGCAGTTTCTATCTCAGATTGCTGTTTGTTATTCTTGGCGGAGTTGTCTACTATCTGATCATGATCGTTGTATTGTGGCTCAGAGTAGATTCAAACGACCTGAAACTTGCTACTGCTATCATCGTTATGCTGGCATTAGCTATCCCTAATTTCAGAAAGGGGAATAAATAATGCTGGTATTAGAAAATCTTAAGAAGACATTTAACCCTGGTACGATCAACGAAAAAGTTGCGCTAAATGGGGTAGATCTGGTTTTAAAAGATGGTGAATTTGTAACTGTCATCGGTTCTAATGGTGCTGGTAAATCAACACTATTGAATGCTATTGCCGGAACCTGGCTTGTTGATGAAGGAAAGATCCTGATCGATGATATTGATGTTACAAAGCTATCTGAAGATAAAAGAGCTAAATATATCGGTAGAGTATTTCAGGACCCGATGATGGGTACAGCTGCTGATATGTGGATCGAAGAAAACCTGGCTCTGGCTCATCGTCGTGGTAAAAAAAGAGGACTGGCTCCAGGAATTGATCCAGAAGAAAGAGCTACCTTTAAGTCTTTATTAAAGGAATTTGATTTAGGCCTTGAAGATCGTCTTTCCACTAAGGTCGGTTTACTTTCAGGTGGTCAAAGGCAAGCTCTGACTCTTATTATGGCCACATTACAACAGCCGCATATTCTTCTTCTTGATGAACATACTGCTGCCTTAGATCCTAAGACTGCGCAAAAGGTTCTGGAAGTTACTGATAAGATTGTCCGCAAGACTGAACTTACAACTTTCATGGTTACTCATAATATGCGAGATGCCATTATACACGGTGACAGATTACTGATGTTGAACAATGGTAAGATCATCTTGGATATCTCAGGTGAAGAAAAAAAGCATCTTACTGTTGAAAAACTGCTCGAAATGTTTGAAAAAGCGGCAGGTGAACAGTTCAGTAATGATGCGGCAATATTAAGTTAAAGAGTTAATTAAAGGGATGTTGATACATCCCTTTAGTTTAGTCATTTGTATAATTATCGAAATAACCCTGGACCAGTACAACTGGTGTTCCTTTATCACCTGAACCGGATGTCAGATCACATAATGATCCGATCAGATCTGTTAACTGTCTAGGAGTTGTTCCTTCTGAGACCATCTTACCGACCAGATTGGCGTCTTTCTGTTTAATGGAAGATTTAATAGCTTCTTTAAGTTCTTCACCAGAAAGATCCTTATAATCGTTATCAGCAAGGTATTTGATCTTAACTTCGTTTGGTGTTCCTTTTAAACCTTCAGTATAGAAAGGTGAAACAACAGGATCAGCCAATTCCCAGATCTTTCCTTGAGGATCTTTGAAGGCTCCATCGCCATAGATCATAACTTCCATATGCTTACCGGTAAGTTCCTGCATCTTGCTTTGAATACCGTCAACAAGTGATTGAGCATCTCTTGGGAAGAGCTTTACTTTTTCATCAGTTGCCTTGTTAGATCCTAACAGACCATATTTTTCATTATATCCGGAACCATTTATTGATTCATTCAGGATATCATCTAGTCCGCACACATTAGCACCGAGTTCTCTCAGAATTCTCTTTGATCTGAATCTGGTATGAATATCACAAGCTAAAACATTTTTTGTGAATTCCAGGATTGTTTTTGCCTGATTGGCGAAAATGATTTCACATTCACAACCTTCTTTATTGATCAGTTCACGATAGTAATCAACATAGTTAACACCGGTAAATTCATGAATCGGATCACCAAAGAGTTCCTTGAACTGTGATTCACTTAAGACGTCTGTAAATGGATCAATAGCTTTTTCATCCAGTTCATCATAGGTTAAGAAGGCATTTCCTACTTCATCAGAAGGGTATGAGAACATGAGATAGATCTTCTTGGCTCCTCTGGCAATACCACTCAGAAGGACGGAAAATCTGTTTCTGGAAGTGATAGGGAAGATAACGCCTATATCATTGCCTCCAAGTTTCTTTCTGACATCATAGGCAATATCATCAACTGTACAATAATTGCCTTGAGATCTGGCTACGATTGATTCAGTTAGCGCAATTACATCTCTATCGTGTAATTCAAATCCATCTGACTTACTGGCGTTGATCACAGCAGATGTAACTATAGCTGAAAGATCATCACCTTCTTTAATGATCGGGCATCTGATGCCTCTAGACACTGTTCCTGTTAAACGTGACATAAATTATCCTCCAACTTAGATATTATAAAACACTTTTTAGGTCTTTTTAGTACTTTTTAGTTCCATCTTTAATATATAATAGTTATGTTAAAAAGGTAGGTTGTATGATAAAGTATGATGTCACAATTGTAGGAGCTGGCCCAGGCGGTATCTTTACGGCCTATGAACTGACAAAAAAGGCTCCTCAGCTTAAAGTTGCTATTATTGAATATGGCAATAAGCTGGAAAAAAGAAAATGTCCAATCGATGGTGAGAAGATCACCAAATGTATCAACTGTCAGACTTGCGCTATCATGAATGGATTTGGTGGAGCAGGTGCTTTTTCTGATGGAAAATATAACATCACCAATGATTTTGGTGGAACATTATATGAACATATCGGTAAAAAACAGGCGTTAGATCTGATGAATTATGTCGATACGATCAATGTAGAATATGGCGGTGGAAAAACTAAACTGTATTCAACCGCTTCTTCGTCTATCAAGACTGAATGTATCAAGAATGGCTTACATCTTCTGGATGCCAAGGTTAGACATTTAGGAACTGATATCAACTATGAGGTATTGAGCAATCTATATAACTATCTGGTTGAAAAGATAGATTTCTATTTCAATACCGAAGTAATAAGTGTTCATAAGAATAATGATGAATATGAACTTGAGACTAAAAATGAAACGTTTGTCTCCAAGTATTGCATTATCTCAGCTGGTAGATCCGGTTCTAAATGGATGGAAAAAGTCTGTGCTGATCTTAAGATTCCAACTAATTCCAACCGTGTCGATATTGGTGTCAGAGTAGAGCTTCCTTGTGAGATCTTCAATCATATCACCGATGAACTCTATGAAGGTAAGATCGTCTATCGTACATCTAAATATCAGGATAGAGTAAGAACTTTCTGTATGAATCCTAAAGGTATCGTTGTTAATGAAAATACCAATGGAATCATTACTGTTAATGGTCATAGCTATGAAGATCCGGAAAAAAAGACAGAGAATACCAACTTTGCCTTGCTGGTATCAAAACATTTTACTGAACCATTTAAGGATTCAAACGGCTATGGTGAATCAATTGCGAAACTGTCCAATATGTTAGGCGGTGGCGTTATCGTTCAAAGATTCGGTGATCTGTTAAGAGGCAAGCGCTCTACGGTTGATAAGATCGAACATTCGTTTATCACACCAACATTAAAAGCTACACCTGGTGATCTTTCTCTGGTCATTCCAAAAAGAATTCTGGATGATATTATCGAGATGATCTATGCGCTTGACAAGATCGCACCTGGTACAGCTAATGATGAAACACTTCTTTATGGAGTAGAAGTAAAATTCTACAACATGGAACTTCAGCTTGATGACAATCTCGAAACAATTCATAAGAATCTGTTTGTTATCGGAGATTGTTCAGGTGTTACTCATTCCTTGTCACATGCATCTGCCAGCGGCGTCTATGTCGCCAGATATATAAGTAATAATCTATAGATTGGAGTTAATATGGATAATAAATACAATTTTGATGAAATCGTTTCTCATCTCAAGAATTCCGGATTTGTCTATCAGGGTTCTGAGATCTATGGTGGTCTTTCCAATTCCTGGGATTTTGGTATTCTTGGTTCATGGTTAAAAAAGAATATCAAGGATCTCTGGTGGAAAGAATTTATTGAAAGATCGCCTTATAACGTTGGTATTGATTCAGCTATTCTGATGAATACCAAGACCTGGGAAGCATCTGGTCATATCAAGGGATTTGCGGATGCCATGGTCGATTGTAAGGAATGTAAAGGACGTTTCCGTGCCGACAATATGATTGAAGAGGCGACCGGACTTTCAGCTGAAGGTAAAACTCCAGAAGAAATGGATAAGATGATCGAAGATAATCATATCGTTTGTCCTGTCTGCGGTAAACACAATTTTACCAGTGCCAGATCATTCAATCTGATGTTCAAGACTTATATCGGAACTTTGGAAGATGCCAAATCAGTTGTCTATCTTCGTCCGGAAACTGCACAGGGAATATTTGTCAATTTCAATAATGTTGCCAGAACTTCAAGGAAGAAGATTCCATTTGGTATCGGTCAGATTGGCAAATCTTTCAGAAATGAAATTACCCCAGGTAACTTTATCTTCAGAATCAGAGAATTTGAACAGATGGAACTGGAATTCTTCTGTCAGCCGGGAACTGATCTGGAATGGTACAGATACTGGGTTGACTACTGCTATAACTTTGTCAAGAGACTTGGCATTGATGAGAATAAATTAAGAATCAGAGAACACGCTCAGGAAGAACTGGCTTTCTATTCTAAAGGAACCAGTGATATTGAATATGCTTTCCCATTCACTGATTGGGGTGAGGTATGGGGTATTGCCGATCGTACTGATTATGATCTTAAACAGCATTCTGAGTATTCGGGCAAGGAATTAAGTTATCTTGATCCTGAAACTCATGAAAAATATATTCCTTATTGTGTTGAACCATCAGTTGGCGTTGAAAGATTATTCCTGATGATCTGTTGTGATGCCTATGATAAGGAAATGGTTGGTGAAAACGATGAAAGAGTCGTTATGCATTTCCATCCTGCAATCGCTCCGGTTACAGTGTGTGTCTGTCCTTTAGTCAAGAAGCTTGCTGAACCTGCTACAAAACTATTTGAAGACCTTTCACAGGAATTCCATTGCGAATACGATGCAACAGGTACAATTGGTAAGCGTTACAGAAGAAATGATGCCATCGGAACACCTTTCTGTATCACATATGATTTTGATACCGAAAATGATGGTTGCGTTACTGTCAGAGAAAGAGACAGTATGAATCAGGAACGTGTAAAGATCACTGATCTTAAGGATTACATTAAAGACAGAATCAAGTTTTAATGAAACTTACTGAGGAAGTAATTAATGATATAAGGAACAGTGCCGATATTGTAGATGTTATCGGTCACTATCTTCCACTTCAGAAAAAGGGCAAAAGCTATTCGGCTGTTTGTCCTTTTCATGATGATCATGATCCTTCACTTTCTATTTCCCAAGATAAACAGATCTATAAATGCTTTGTCTGTGGAAATGGCGGTAATGTATTTACTTTTGTTTCCAATTTTAAAAAGATTTCTTTTCCAGAAGCTGTTGGTGAAGTTGCCAAGATCATTGGTAAACCAATTGAAATTGATACAGCTCCAAAGAAAGTATCTAAATTTCAACCATATTATGATCTGTTAAGTGCGATGATCGCTTATACATCATATTTGCTTAGTGCATCTAAAGCTGGTGAAGAAGCTTTGAATTATCTTAATAAAAGAGGTCTGGATAAAGATGTCGTTGAATACTTCAATATCGGTTTAAATCCGGAAAACAACAAGATCTATGAATATCTGAAGAATCATGGCTTTAAAGATGAAGATATGATAAAGACCGGTGTCTGTCGTATGCTTTCAAATGGAATGGCTGATGTCTTCTATAACAGGATTGTATTTCCGATTCATGATCGTGATGGCAATCCTATTGCCTTTACTGCCAGAGATTATAAAGGTATTTCTGATTCAAAATATATAAATTCAAATGATAACGTCATATATACAAAAGGTGATAATCTCTATAATTATCATCGTGCCTATGAATCAGCCAGAAAAGCCGGTTATATTATCGTATGTGAAGGCGTAATGGATGTCATTGCCTATTATCGGGCTGGTAAGACCAATGTAGTCGCAACCCTTGGTACTGCCTGCACCAGAAAACAGCTTGAACTATTACTTTCGCTAAATAAAAAGATTGTTTTGTCATATGATGGCGATAAAGCCGGTCAGAATGCCAATATGAAACTTGGTGAGATGCTTTTAGAAGCTGGAGCAGAAGTACTTGTCATTGATAATCAGACTGAGTTGGATCCGGATGAGATCATCAATCAGTATGGCAAGAATGCTTTAAGAGATCTTGAAGCAAAGCAGATTTCCTTCATTGATTTTGCGTTTGGCTACTACAAGAAGATGTACAATCTTGATAACTATAATGATCGCAAAACGATGACGATCGTCTTAAGTAATCTGATCGAAAAGATCAAAGATGAATATGATCGTGATAATTATCTAAATGAGCTTTATGAATTAACTAAAATAAGGAAAAGAGTAGCTCAGGATAACAGAAAAGTAGAGTATAATAGAAAGGTAGCGGATATCAGCTTTTCTATTGACGGATTGACCAAAGCAGAGTATCTTATATTAGCTCAGATTTCCTTGTCAAGAAAAGCATTGGATATCTATCAGAGAAAGCTTGGCTGTATGCTGGATGACAATAACCAGAAACTGGCGATGCTGATTGTTGATGACTATCGTAAAAATGAAAAATGTTCTTTATCACGAATCTATGATGAGACAACTGACGATAATATCAAAGATCTGATCTCCAATCTGGCTCTGGTTGAAACCCTGCCAAGTGATTTTGATGAAGAAAGCCTTGATGGTGCGATAGATAAAGTCAAGATTGAGATCAAGAAAAGAAAAATGGCTGATCTGAAGAATAAGATTGACGCAATATCTACCGTGGATCCTGCAAAAGCAATCGAATATCTGAGAGAATACGAAAAACTGATTAGAGAATTGGGAGGCAATAATGGCTAAACAAGTAAAGAAAAGTAATGATAAAAAAACGGTAAAACCTGTAAAAGAAAAAAAGACATTACAGGCAAACAAGAAGACAACTGTCAAGAAGACTGTTGCGAAGAAAACAGATAAGAAAGTTGAAAAGAAAGCAGTTGTTAAAAAGACAAGTGCTAAAGTTGCTGAAAAGCCAAAGAAGGCTCTTAAAGCTGTCAAGAAGACTGTTACAAAGAAAACTAAACCTGTCGTTTCTAAACCGGTAGCCAAGAAAGCTGCTCTTCCAAAGAAAGCTGATAAGACCAGCAAGAAAACTCTCAAGACGGAAAAAAAGACTGATAAAAAAGCTAAAGCCACTGTAACAAAGGCTAAAGCTGATAATAAAGTCAAAAAAGTTGAAAAGAAAATAGAAAAGAAAACCGAGAAGAAAGTCGATAAGAAACCGGAAAAGGCTAAAAAACAGATTGTGATCTCGACTAAACCAATCAAAAAGGTAGTCAAGCCTCAACCAGAACCTGTTAAGAATCCTAAAGAAGCAAAGAGCAGTTCTAAAGTAACTGAGAAAAAAGAAACAAAAGCTTCTAAGAATGAAATGATCAAAGAGATCATTGGTTCTGATGGTAAGGCAATCAAAGCTGTTAAAAAGAATAAGAAATCTTCTTTAGGCCTTAAGAAAAAATATAACGATATCGAAGATCTTAAAAATGATCTGGTTGAACTCAATAAACAGGGTGTTGATATCGTTCAGTCTGATGTTGTTAATGCATTAGACAGATTTGAAATGAGCGATGATGAGATTGATCAGTTCTATGATTGGCTTTCTAATGTCAATATTGATCTGATTGATGAATCAGATAACGAAGAAGATCTGGAAGATGATGATTATCTGGCTTCAGAAGAATCAGAAGATTCTGATGATGACGATTCTGAAAAGAATATCGTCATCAACTATGAACAGGCTTCAACCTATACCAAGGTTAATGATCCTGTCAAAATGTATCTTAAAGAGATAGGTAGAGTTCCTCTGCTAAAAGCAGATGAGGAAGTTGTAATCGCCAAAAGAATCGAAAAAGGTCTTAAGCATCCTAAAGACACTAAAGCTGTTCAGGACGGTATTGAAGCCAAGAATGAACTGATAAGTGCTAACCTGAGACTTGTTGTTGCGATTGCTAAGAAATATACTGGCAGAGGAATGTTATTCCTTGATCTGATCCAGGAAGGTAATATGGGTTTAATCAAAGCTGTTGATAAATTTGATTACACTAAGGGATTTAAATTTTCAACTTATGCAACATGGTGGATCAGACAGGCCATAACTAGAGCTATTGCCGACCAGGCAAGAACGATCAGAATTCCTGTTCATATGGTCGAAACAATAAACAAGATGACCAGAATTCAGCGTCAGCTGGTTCAGGAACTTGGTAGAGATCCTTCTGCGGAAGAGATCGCAAACAGAATGGGTTCAGGTATGACGGCTGATAAAGTCAGAGAGATCCAGAAGATCGCCCTTGATCCAGTTTCCTTGGAAACACCTATCGGTGAAGAAGATGATTCTCATCTTGGTGACTTCATTGAAGATAAGGACGCAATGTCTCCTGATCAGTATGCTAATAATGAACTTCTTAAAGATGAAATCGATCTGATTCTATCAACTCTTACTGATAGAGAAGAAAAAGTTATCAGATTAAGATTTGGTCTGGAAGATGGTCGTACGCGAACTCTGGAAGAAGTTGGTAAGGAGTTTGATGTCACTCGTGAACGTATCAGACAGATCGAAGCTAAGGCTTTAAGAAAACTCAAGAATCCAACCAAGAGTAAGAGATTAAGAGAATTCTTGGAAGACAAGAAATAATGCTTTCAAAACGTTTAAAAACGATAGCAGAAATGATTGATAATAATAAGGTAGTATTTGACGTGGGTTCAGACCACGCTTTACTACCTTGTTTTTTGATACAGCATGGCATAACTCAGAAAGCCTATGCTGGTGAGATCGCAAAAGGACCATTAAATAACGCTAAAGATAATATTGAAAGATTCAGATTAAAATACAAAGTCATTCCTGTATTATCTGATGGTCTGATGAATGCGCCTGATGATGTTGAAACAGTTGTTATTTCCGGCATGGGCTATTATACGATTGAACATATCCTTGATAATTGTGATATCAACAAATACGATTCATTTATCGTTCAATCCAATACAGACGTTGATAAACTCAGAACTTATCTTTCTGATCATAATCTAACAATAATTGATGAACAGATCGTCTATGATGGCTTTTTCTATCAGGTCATTAAGTTCAACAGTGATTTCCACGATCCATATTCTGAAACTGAAATAGAATATGGTCCTGTACTATTAAAACGCAGGGATAATATCTTTTTAGAATATCTTAATGATCTTAAGGATCGCTATCAAAAAATCTATGAAAAATCGCATAAAGAGAGCTTATATAAAAAAATAGTAGAAATAGACAAGATAATGTATAATAAATAACCGAGGTAAATTTTATGGCAAATAAATTTAAGAATTACCGTAATGAAGCATTTAAGAATAAGAATTCATTTATTGAATATTTTGATTATTTTGCTCATATTCAATACGGTAAAGAACTGAATGAAACTGGTCTTATTGAAAAATATGTCGTCTTATCTCAGATGGTCAAGACATATATGCTGGAAGACTGGCGTGAGACAAAGCACTCTGTCAGAGGCGAGAATCTAAAACAGGTTTATTATTTCTCACTTGAGTTCCTTTTGGGAAGAATGTTAAGAAACAATCTGATGTCATTAGGCATCTATGATGTTGTTAAAGAAGGTCTCAATGAGCTAGGTGTTGATATCAATGATATTGAGGATGTTGAAACAGATGCTGGTCTGGGTAATGGTGGTCTGGGAAGACTTGCTGCATGTTTCCTGGATTCATTAGCTACCTTGAATTATCCAGGTTCTGGAAATACCATCAGATATAAAAACGGTCTGTTTAAACAGCTTACAATAAATAATGAACAGGTTGAAGTTCCTGATCAGTGGTTAAGAATAGAAAACCCATGGGAAGTCAGAAAAGCCAGCAAGTCTGTTGATGTCAGATTCTATGGCTATGTTGATATTACCAGAAATGAAAAGGGTGATCTTGAATTCCATCGTAAAGATACTGAACACGTTCTGGCTGTTCCATATGATATGCCAATCGTTGGTTCTAATAAATCAGTATCCAATACCTTAAGAATGTGGAATGCTGAACCATCTGATGATCTTCCAAGTGGAAGAGATTATCGTAAGTATCTTGCCGATGTTGAAGATATCTGTCTTAATCTTTATCCGGATGATTCAACTGAAAAAGGTAAGTACCTGAGAATCAAACAGGAGTATTTCTTTGTAGCTGCTGGTTTACAATCAATTATTAATGACCATTTGAAAGTTTATGGTACATTGGATAATTTCGCTGATAAGGTTGTTATCCAGTTAAATGATACGCATCCTGCATTGGCTGTACCTGAACTGATGAGACTGTTTATGGACGAGTATGGCATTCCTTGGGATAGAGCTTGGGAAATCGTTACCCATACTTTCGCCTATACAAATCATACTGTTATGCAAGAAGCTCTGGAAAAATGGCCTGTTGAATACATTCAGAAACTTCTGCCTAGAATTTATCTGATTATTGAAGAGATCGATCGTCAGTTCAAGCGTGAACTTATCGCTATGGGCAAGAAACATAACTTTATTGATTCTGTATGTATCATTAATGACGGAAATGTCAGAATGGCATATCTTTCTATTGTTGGTTCATTCTCTGTCAACGGTGTTGCAAAGATCCATACCAATATCATCAAGAATGATACATTCAGAGATTTCTATGAGATCTATCCTGAAAAATTCAACAATAAGACAAACGGTATCACTCCACGTCGTTGGCTGATGTATGCTAACCCTGAACTCACTTCACTGATTGAAAAATATATCGGTCCTAAGTTCAGAAGTGATTTCAATAAGATCGGAGATCTGATGAAACATGTTGATGATCCTAAACTGCAGAAACAGTTTTTGGAAGTTAAACATCTCAAGAAAGTTCAGCTTGCTGAATGGCTGGAAAAGAATTATGATATCGATCTGGATCCTGATTCTATCTTTGATTCAATCGCTAAACGTCTCCATGCTTATAAGAGACAGTTGCTTGATATCATGTATGTAATATCACTGTATTTCCGCATTAAGGATGATCCTAACTTTAAAGTACCAAAGACAACATTCTTATTTGGTGCAAAGGCAGCTAGTTCATATAAATTTGCCAAGAAAGTTATCAAGCTGATCAATTGCGTAGCTGAAAAGATCAATAATGATCCTGATGTCAATAAGTATATTCAGGTTGTCTTTATACCAAACTATCGTGTAACAGTTGCCGAAAAACTGATGCCGGCATCTGATATCTCTGAACAGATCTCTACAGCAGGTAAAGAAGCTTCTGGTACTGGTAATATGAAGTTCATGATGAACGGTGCTATTACCTTAGGTACTCTTGATGGAGCCAATGTTGAGATCAGAGAACTTGTCGGTGATGATAACTGTGTAATCTTTGGTAAGCATGAGGATGAAATCCATGAACTCAGAAAAGGATACTACAACGCCTATGAGTATTATGAGAACAATCCTATGTTAAGAAGAATCATTGATTCCTTCAGAGATAACACCTGGTCTGATATCCATGATGATTTCAAGGATATTGCTGATGAATTCCTGTTAAGAAACGATGAATACTTCATTCTTGCAGATTTCGATTCTTATTGCGAAGCTCATGATAAGGTATATCAGTTATATGCCAATCCAAGTGTATGGGCAAAGAAATGTCTTATCAATATTGCTAAATCTGCATATTTCTCATCTGATAGAACTATCGAAGAATATGCAAATGAAATTTGGCATATCAAAAAGGTTGGATAACATATCAATTACTAAAAATGACAGTTTCATATTTGAAACTGTCTTTTATTATAGGTAAAGAAAAAGCACCATACGGTGCTGAATTCTTGCTTAACCTAATGTTGCAACTTCTTTAGCTAAACGAGCTTTTTGTCTTGCAACATAATTTTTATGTTTTAAATGGCTTGTAGCTGCTTTATCAAGAAGTGAGTTTGCTTCGTTAAATGCCTTAACAGCAGTTTCTTTATCATTAGCAGCAACTGCAGCTTTTACTTTTTTCATAGCTGTCTTTAACTGAGACTTTTCAGCATTGTTCTTTAAGTTTGCCTTAGCATTTGTTAAAGCTCTCTTCTTTTGAGACTTAATATTTGCCATAGATCCTCCTTACCTAATTCGCTTTCTTATTATAAGCAAAAGACCTAAAAAAAGCAATAAATACTGTATAATATTAATGTTATGAACAAGTATGAACACAGAATTGTCTTTATGGGGACTCCTAAATTTGCCGCAGATATTCTATCAGGGCTCTATGAAGCTGGATACAATATTGTCGGTGTTGTTTCTCAGCCGGACAAGGCCTTTGGCAGAAAACACGAACTTAGACCATCTGAAGTAAAACAGAAAGCTTTAGAACTTGGACTTGAAGTTGTTACACCAAATAAGATCAGAACTGACTTTGAAGAAGTGATCGCTTTCAAGCCTGACCTTATTATTACATCTGCATATGGCCAGATCGTTCCAAAGCAGCTTTTGGATTACCCCAAATATAAATGTATCAATACTCATGGATCACTTCTTCCTAAATATCGTGGTGGTGCTCCTATACAGCGTTGCATCATTAATGGCGAAAAGACGACGGGTATGAGCATCATGTATATGAACGAAAAGATGGATGAAGGGGATATCCTTTATCAGAAGAGTATTGATATTGATATTCATGATACTAATACAACTTTGTTTGATAAACTATCTAAACTTTCTTTAGAAATGCTTCTGGAATTTCTGCCTAAGTTTTTTGAAGGTGATTTTAAGGCAATCAAGCAGAACAACGATGAAGCAACTTATGCCTATAATCTGGAAAAGGAAATTGAACAGATCAGTTTTAACGATGACGTCTTAAATGTCTATAACCATATCAGAGGTCTTTTAGATAATCCTGGTTGTTATTTTGTATTGAACAATAAGAAATATAAGATCTTTGATGCCTTCTTTGAATATGATGATAATGTTGAACCATCAGTATTTAAAGGTTTAGAAAATGAATATCTCAGGATTGATTGTCTTAACGGTTTTATCAAAGTATTTAAGATCAGACCTGAGGGTAAGAATACAATGGATGCCCATTCTTTCTATAATGGTGCTGGAAGAAATCTGGTAGGTGAAAGAATTGGATAAGAATAAGATCAGAAATTTTTCGATAATCGCTCATATCGACCACGGCAAGTCGACCTTGGCAGATAGAATTCTGGAGCTGACTGATACTGTTTCTAAAAGGGAAATGCAGGATCAGATCCTTGATTCTCTGGAACTGGAAAGAGAAAGAGGCATTACAATCAAACTTAATGTCGTACAGCTCAAATACCATGCCAAAGATGGATCTGATTATATTTTTCATCTGATCGATACGCCGGGACATGTTGACTTTACTTATGAAGTATCAAGATCATTGGCGGCATGTGATGGGGCAATACTAGTCGTTGATGCATCGCAAGGCATTGAAGCGCAAACACTCGCAAATACCTATCTGGCTCTTGATAATGATCTTGAGATCTTGCCGGTTATCAATAAGATCGATCTTCCAAGTGCCGATATTGAACGTACCAAGAAAGAGATCGAAGACGTTATTGGACTGGATTGTTCCAACGCACCATGCATCAGTGCAAAGACTGGTTTAAATGTTGAAGAAGTTCTGGAAGGAATCGTTAAATATCTGCCTTGTCCAAAAGGAGAAGCCAGTGATCCATTGAAAGCTCTGGTTTTTGATTCCTACTACGATTCATATCGTGGTGTTGTTGTATTTATCTGTATTAAAGAAGGAAGTGTAAAGGTTGGCGATCACATCCGTTTTATGCAGACTAATACAGAATACGAAGTTACCGAATTGGGTGTCAAAACACCAGGAGAAATTAAACGTAACAGTTTAAGCACTGGTGAAGTTGGATATCTTTGTGCTTCCATTAAATCGATTCAGGATATTCATATCGGTGATACGATCACTAACGCATATAAACCTTGTGATCAGGCTTTGCCTGGTTATCGCAAGATGAATCCGATGGTCTATTGTGGTATGTATCCAACTGATAACAATAAATACAATGATCTTCGAGATGCTTTAGAGAAACTGCAGCTCAATGATTCAAGTCTGACATTTGAAGCAGAATCTTCTAAAGCTTTAGGTTTTGGTTTCCGTCTAGGTTTTTTGGGACTACTTCATATGGAAGTCGTACAGGAAAGACTCGAAAGGGAATACAATCTTAATCTGATCGCAACTGCACCATCTGTCATATATAAAGTTACCCTTACAGATGGTACGATCAAATATATCGATAATCCTTCCATGATGCCGGAATCCAATATCATCGAATACATTGAAGAACCATATGTCAAAGCGTCTATCATGGTTCCTAATGAATATATCGGACCAATCATGCAGTTATCTCAGGATAAAAGAGGTATCTACAAGGATATGATCTATATTGATTCCAATAGAAATCAGCTGATTTATGAAATGCCTTTGTCAGAAATTATTTTTGAATACTTCGATAAATTGAAATCCGTATCAAGAGGATATGCTTCATTAGACTATGAACTGATAGGTTATCGTAAATCAAATCTGGTCAAGATGGATATCCTGATCAATGGTGAGATCATTGATGCCTTGAGTATTATCGTACATCGTGACTTTGCTTATAATCGTGGTCAGGCAATAACTGTAAAACTGAAAGAGATCCTTCCTAAACAGCAGTTTGAGATTCCAATTCAGGCTGCAATTGGCAATAAAGTACTTGCCCGTACCAATATCAAATCATTACGTAAAGATGTTCTGGCTAAATGTTATGGTGGTGATATCTCACGTAAAAAGAAACTGTTAGAGAAACAGAAAGAGGGCAAGAAGCGTATGAAGGCAGTAGGCAGTGTAGAAATACCTCAGGAAGCTTTCATGGCTGTACTGGCTTTAGATGACGACAAGAATTAAACATCTATATGTGCATGTGCCTTTCTGCAATGCCATATGTTTTTATTGTGACTTTGCCCATCAAGTCTATAAGAATGATCTTGTGGATAAATGGCTAAATAAGCTATCTCAGGAAATACATAATGAATGTAAAGATCTCTATGAGACGATCTATATCGGTGGAGGAACACCATCGTGTCTTTCTTGTGATCAATTAGAAAAATTATTAAAGCTTATTTCTCCCTTCAGCAAGAACTTCCTTGAATATACCGTAGAAGTAAATCCGGAATCAATTGATATTGATAAGATAAAACTTCTAAAACAATATGGAGTTAACAGGATCTCAATGGGTATTCAAAGCAGTGATGATAATATTCTAAAATCATTAAACAGACATCACAGCTTTGCGGATGCCAGAAATAAGATCAGACTATTACAAGATAATGGTTTCAACAATATCAGTGTTGATCTGATGTATTCTTTACCTGGCCAAAGCATTGAGATACTACAGAAATCTTTAGAAGATATCTGTGATCTGAATGTGCCACATATTTCCATTTATTCATTAACCATTGAAGAGAACACGGTATTTGGCAAAAAAGGATATAAACCGCTTGATGAAGATACTGAAGCAGATATGTATGATCTGATCCGCTCATATCTGAAAGAAAAAGGATACATTAATTATGAGGTATCTAATTTCGCTAAAAGGGGATATGAATCAAAACATAATCTTGCGTATTGGAACTATGAAGATTTCTTAGGCGTTTCAGTTGGTGCATCATCAAAAATAGGAAACAGAAGATATACCAACACCAGGATTCTTAACAAATATCTTGAAAATATCAGTAATAAAGATGAAGATCTGATCCTGGACAAAGATGATCTTAAATTTGAACATATCATGATGTCGCTAAGAACAATCTATGGATTAGATATTCAAAGATTTAATGATCTTTATAAGACAGACTTTATCAATGAATTTAAAGATATTATTGAAGGAAACAAACTTTTAGAAATTAAAGATAATCATCTTATATGTAAAGATCTGGCATTGCTTAACAGTGTTCTTCTTGGCTTTTTGCCTTAATATTTGACAAAAAAAATGTAAGCGTTTGTATTGACTTATCTTTCTTGTGAGTTAAAATTTAATTGTGTAAAAATTGTGAAAAGTTACACAAAATAATATAGAAAGGGAACATAAAATGAAAAGATTTTTTACTTTGCTGTTAGCTGTATTAATGGTACTTTCATTATCAGCTTGTAGCCAAAAACCAGCTGATGGTGGTGAAGAAACTGCCGCAACTGGATCTGTTTATTATCTGAACTTCAAACCTGAAGCAGATGAATCATGGCAAGCCATCGCTGCTACATATACTGAGCAGACTGGTGTGCCTGTAAAAGTCGTTACTGCTGCTTCCGGAACTTATGACACTGCTTTACAGAATGAATTAAGCAAGACTTCTCCAGAACTTACTTTATTCCAGCTGACTAATGATGGTGCTGTAGCTACTTATGGCGATTATTGTGCGGACTGGAATGGTACAGATGCTTATGATCTGATGACTACTCATGCATTTGATCTGACAAAAGATTCAAAGACATTAGGTATTGGTTACTGTTATGAATGTTTTGGTATTATCGTCAATAAGGCTTTATTAAAGGAAGCTGGTCACGATATTTCTGAAATCACTAATTTCGAAACATTAAAGGCTGTAGCTGAAGATATTCATTCCAGAGCTGCTGAATTAGGCTTTGATGCCTTTACTAATGCTGGTCTTGCTCCTTCTTCATCTTGGAGATTCACCGGTCATCTTATCACTCTTCCTCTTTACTATGAAGGAATTACAGCAAAAGGTGAAATCAAGGGAACTTATCTCAATGAATATAAGAACATCTGGGATCTTTATCTGAATAATTCTGCTACTGATCCAGTTGCTAATAACACTGCTGGTGATGAAGCTGAAGCTGAATTCGGTAATAAGAAAGCTGTTTTCTATCAGAATGGTTCTTGGGAATACTCTGCTTTAACAGGTACTTATGGCCTTTCTGCTGATGATCTGCAGATGATCCCAATCTATTGCGGACATGAAGGCGAAGAAAAAGCTGGTCTTTGCTCTGGTACAGAAGCTCACTGGGCTTTAAATAACCTCGCAAAACCTGAAGATATCAAGGCTACTGTTGATTTTGTAACCTGGCTTGTTTCTTCTGAAGAAGGTACTAAGATGATGGCTAAGGAGTTTGGTCCTATTCCATTCAAGAATGCTGCTGAACCTGAAAACGTCTTCTTTGCTCAAGCTAATGCTTTACTCGCAGCAGGCAACTATAACGTTGACTGGGCATTCAACTACACTCCTGCAGTTGATGATTTCCGTGCTGGTTTAGTTACTGCTTTACAGTCATATGCTGTAGATGGTGATTGGTCAGTTGTTGAAAATGCATTTGTAAACGGCTGGAATACTTTATACGCACAGGAAAAACAATAATCTTTCAGTTAAGGGCGAAGTTTTTCTTCGCCCTCTTTTTTGTTTATTGTTTTAAGTAATAGTATTTAAAAGAGTAAATGAAAGGGGATAATTATGCAAAAGAAAAAGAAGCTCAGAGCGCATGACTCGACAGCTTTAAGCAGTGAACTGATCATCAGACCAATCAAAAAGAAAGTCTGGCTGTTTCTAATTCCTACTTTTCTGTGTTTTGTCATAGGCTTTGTCTGGCCGTTTATTTCCGGTATTTATCTTTCGTTTTGTGAATTCAGACTGATCAGAGAGGCTCTATATATTCCTTTAGATAAGATCAAGGATGTATTTGTAGGCTTTTCTAATTATGTCAGAGCATTTGAAGATGAATCTTTCCGGAAAGCTTTTACCTATACTGCATCCTATGCAGTCGTTTCAGTTTTGATCATTAATGTCTTTTCCTTTTTTCTGGCTTATCTTTTAACCCAGAAAATTAAAGGATCCAATCTATTCAGAGCGGTCTTTTTTATGCCTAATCTGATTGGTGGTATTGTTTTGTCATATATCTGGCAACTGATTTTCAATGGTATTCTGATAAAATATAATACTTATCTTACTGCTAATCAGACATTCGGATTCTGGGGACTTGTGATTCTTATGTCGTGGCAACAGATAGGATATATGATGATTATTTATATTGCCGGATTCCAGTCAGTTTCAGAAGACATTCTGGAAGCGGCCAGAATTGATGGTGCAAATAAAATGCAGTCTTTATTTAAAGTCATCGTTCCTAATATGATGTCTACGATCACAGTCTGCATGTTTCTGACGCTTACCAATTCCTTTAAGCTTTATGATCAGAACCTTGCCTTGACTGGTGGTGCTCCTGTCATGACGACGGCTTCAGGTACACAGATCAAGATGACGGAAATGCTTGCATTAAATATTTCAAGTTCTTTCGGTAAGATCAATACCTGGGCTAAAGGTACTGCACAAGCTAAAGCGGTAATATTCTTTATCATGGTTGCTGCGATTTCTCTGATACAGCTTAAAGCAACCAAATCCAAGGAGGTTCAGCAGTAATGAAAAATGATGCTAAAAGAGAAAAGACAATAGCCTGGATCATTACGATCATTCTTACTGCAACCAGTCTCGCCTGGGTCTTGCCGATCGTAATTGTTCTGATCAACTCCTTTAAAGATAAAGGTTCGATCGCTTTAGAAACATTCAAACTTCCTAATGCTGATACATTTGTTGGTTTTCTTAATTACACAAATGGTGTAAATATGGGCAATTACTCATTCTGGACCTGTGTCTACTATTCAATCGTTATTACGGTTTTATCAGTTGGATTGATCCTTGTTTGTACATCGATGTCCGCCTGGTATATTTCACGTGTTAATTCACGTTTTGCCAAAATTGTCTATGCCTTATGTACATTTTCAATGATCGTACCATTCCAGATGGTTCAGTTTACTTTATCATCAACTGCCAGTATGCTTCATCTGAATACGCCTTATACGATTCCTGTTGTGTATCTTGGCTTTGGTGCAGGAATGGCAATCTTCATGTTTACCGGTTTTGTTAAACAGATTCCATTGGAAATAGAAGAGGCGGCAGTAATGGATGGCTGTTCGCCGGTTCAGACATTCTTTAAAGTTGTCCTTCCGATGCTTTCTCCTTCTTTGATCTCTGTTGGAATATTGGAAGCAATGTGGGTATGGAATGATTATCTATTGCCTTATCTAGTACTTGATATTACAAAATACCGGACCATTCCTATTCATATTCAGTATCTTAGAGGATCATATGGACAGGTCGATATGGGTGCCAGTATGGCTTTGATCATTTTAGCCCTTTTACCGGTAGTACTTGTCTATATCTTCTGTCAGAAATACATCATTAAAGGTGTTGCAGCAGGTGCAGTTAAAGGCTGATTATGGAAAGAAAATCAGGTGTTTTAATGCATATCAGTTCCTTGCCCTCAGATCACGGCATTGGAACTCTAGGAAAAGAAGCTTACAATTTTGTTGATTTTCTTCATGATGCTCATCAGACTTATTGGCAGATTCTTCCTTTATCTCAGACAGGTTTTGGTGATAGTCCATATCAATCAGTATCAACATTTGCCGGTAATCCTTATTTTATTGATCTTGATATGCTTTGCGATGACGGTTTACTTGCTAAAGAAGACTATCTTGATATTGATTGGAAAGCTAACACTGATTCGATCAATTATGGTGTGATGTTTGAAAAAAGGTATCCTGTTTTAAGAAAAGCTGTAAGTAATTTATTTAAAACAAAACCGTTAGATGACTATTATGATTTCTGTCACCATAATTCATGGGTTGAAGATTATGCACTGTTTATGGCAATCAAGACCAGACATGGCAATGTCGGCTTATCATCATGGGATAGAAAATTCCGGCTGAAAGATAAAGAGACGATCGATTGTTTCTGCAATGATGAAGAAAACAGAAAAGAAATTGATTTCTGGAAGGGTGTCCAGTATCTGTTTTTCTGTCAATGGTTTTCCTTGAAGGAATATGCCAATTCCAGGGGCATTTCAATTATCGGCGATTGTCCGATCTATGTTGCGGAAGATTCATGTGATTTATGGTCTCATCCTGATCTGTTTCAGGTTGATAAAGATCTGAAACTTATCAGGGTTGCTGGATGTCCGCCTGATGGTTTTTCGCCAACAGGTCAGTTGTGGGGCAATCCTCTATATAAATGGGAAGAACACAAAAAAGATAACTACAGTTGGTGGGTTTCCCGTATTTCACATCTTTGCATGGTTTATGACTATGTCAGAATTGATCATTTCAGAGGCTTAGCCAGTTATTATTCGATCGATGCTGATGCTGAAGATGCTTTAGATGGCAAATGGGTAAAAGGACCCTCAAAAGATCTGATCAGGTCGATCAGAGAAAATGTCGGTGAAAATATTATAGCTGAAGATCTGGGATACATGGATGATGAAGTTAAAGATCTGCTGAACTATTCAAAATTCCCAGGCATGAATGTCATGGAATTCGGTTTTGATTCCCGCGATGCAGATTCCAATGATAATATTCCCTATAATTTCCGAAAGAATTCAGTAGTATATTGTGGAACTCATGATAATGAAACAATCATGGGTTGGATCCATTCGATACCAGAAGATCAGCTTGAATACTGCAAAGAATATATGAATGCTGAAAAAGATAGTGATATGAACTGGGCGATGATCAGATGTTTATTTGAATCAAATGCTGATACTGCAATTGTTCAGGCACAGGATCTGCTCGGCTTAGATAATTCTGCCCGAATGAATAAACCCAGCACTTTA
The DNA here is from genome assembly GCA_946537295.1 of uncultured Bacillota bacterium. GTDB lineage: Bacteria > Bacillota_I > Bacilli_A > Erysipelotrichales > Erysipelotrichaceae > Colivicinus. The sequence goes on along the minus strand of CAMNFQ010000007.1, from coordinate 13,788 downwards.
GGCAATAACTGGAAATGGCGAGCAGAAAAAGGTGTCTTCAATAAAAAGATTGCTGATAAATTAAAAAGAATGTCTCATACATACGGTAGAGCATAAGGAGTAAAATATGTCAGAAGTTATTTTAAAAAATATCAAGAAAGTTTATCCATTTTCAGGAGGTTCTGGAAATAAAGGCCTATTTGGCAAAGTTAAAAAAGATACCGGTGGACACAGAACAGGTCATCTGCAGATGACCGATGAAGGTGTTGTAGCTGTTCAGGAATTCAACATTGATATCAAAGATAAAGAATTCATAGTTCTGGTTGGTCCTTCAGGATGCGGTAAATCTACGACATTGCGTATGATAGCAGGATTAGAAGATATTACCAGTGGTGAATTATATATTGACGGAAAGCTATGCAATGATGTCGATCCTAAAGGAAGAGATATTGCAATGGTTTTCCAATCCTATGCTCTATATCCTCATCTCAGTGTTTATGATAATATTGCCTTTCCATTAAAGATATCGAAGGTTCCAAAAGAAGAGATAGATAAGAAGGTAAGAGAAGCTGCAGAAATACTTGATATTACACAGTATCTCGATCGTAAGCCAAAAAATCTTTCGGGTGGTCAAAGACAAAGAGTTGCGATCGGCAGAGCGATCGTTCGTAATCCGAAAGTATTACTGATGGACGAACCTTTATCAAATCTGGATGCTAAACTGCGTAACCAGATGCGTTCTGAGATCATTAAGCTCAGACATCGTATTGATACCACGTTTATCTATGTAACTCATGATCAGGTTGAGGCTATGACTTTAGGAGACAGGATCGTCGTCATGAAAGATGGCTTTGTTCAGCAGATCGGTACTCCTCAGGAAGTATTCGAACATCCAAGGAATCTCTTTGTTTCAGGTTTTATCGGCACACCTACTATGAACTATTTTGATGCCAGACTGGAAAAAAGAGAGGGCAAATATCATGTTATTACTAATGGTCTTGATGTTGTGCTTTCAGATGATAAGCAGGAAAGATTGAATGCAAATAATGTGGAAGATCAGGATGTTATTCTGGGAGTGAGACCTGATCATCTGCAGTTATGTGATAATGGTATTAAGGCTAAAGTTGATGTCAGTGAACTTATGGGAACTTCATCTCATCTGCATATGACCATTGATAATAAAGATGTAATTGTAATCGTTCCTACTGAGGGCAATGCGATCAACTACCATGGTAAACAGATTCAGCTGACATTTAGTGGTGCAGTTGCCAATGTCTTCTCTAAAGAGACCGAAAAGAATCTTGAATATTAGTATATTGTCTAAACAATAGCCAGGCTAAACAGTTACCTGGCTTTTTTATTCAATAATTGCACTTGTATATGGTCCGATAACTAGTTTAGTGTTTTCCAGATATGCTTTAGAATATCCAGCCTGATCAAGAAGCGTTTTAAAAGAATCGTTTTTGATCGTGATTGTTTTACCTGAATTATTATGTATCAAATAGCTTATTTTATTATCAAAAGTAATTTTAAAGCCACCAAGATTTGAATTATGCAAATCATAACTTGCATATGTTCCATTTGCGATTTGTGGATATTCTTTTCTGATCTTTAGAAGCTTCTTGTAACAGTTTAATAGACTGCTATCATCTCTCAATTGTTCACTGACTGATCTGTTTGTCTGCTTTGTATCAGGATAATCTGATCCTGGCGGATCTTTGATCGAATCTTCATCACCCCAAAGCATTGACAGTCTTCTGTTGGAATCATTATTGGAATTTCCTTTACTTCCTTTCATGCCGATTTCTTCACCATAATAGATAAACGGACTGCCAGGAGTAAGAATATTTAAAGAAGCAGCCAGATATGCCTTACCATTATCGACATCATAGAATTCTGCAGCTCTGTCCATGTCATGATTTGTTATGAAACTTACAAACTGACCATTCTTGTTTATCTGGGCAAGTTCATTCTGATAGTTTTCAATATATTCGGTGTAGTATTTAAGATTTAAACCATTTGTGCTTTGGATGATATATCCGTTTTCTGCAGCCATATCAAAATCGAAGCAGTTCATTGATTCACTGTATTTTATGATCTCATCTTTTTCTGACCAGACTTCTGATACCAGATAGATATTCGGATGTTTCTTTTTGAGTTGATTATTAAACCATGACCAGAAATCTATTGTTTCATCATTCTGATTGAAATAGATATATTTTGCTGCATCATATCGGAAACCGTCAATACCAAGATCCAGATAGTATTCAGCTATTGCAAGTAATTCGTTTCTGACATCTTTACTGTCAAAATTAAGTTCCGGCATGTCACTGGAAAAGTTTGCTTCATAGTATTCATTGGTATTATCTATCTGATAATAAGTCCTGTTATTTGCAAGCTTATTGGAATCAGAAAATGAATAGTAATCATAATATGGATTAGAAATATCTTTTAGCCGATGAGCTTTTTTGAATTGTTTAAACCAGTCGTTTTTATCAGATGTATGGTTTATTACCAGATCAAGAATAATTCTGATATTTTCTGAATGGGCTGTTTCGATCAGTCTTTTCAGATCGTCAATGTTGCCGAAATCCGGATCGATCTTGTAATAGTCAATAACGTCATATTTATGATAAGAAACGGATTCAAAGATCGGTGTAAGCCAAATTCCTTCAATACCGAGATCATTCTTAAGATAAGGTATCCTGTTAATTATACCGTTAAGATCACCGATTCCATCATTGTTTGAATCAGAAAAAGATCCCGTAAATATTTCATAGAAAACGATATTATTGTTATTATTCAATTTGTTATGACAACCATTAAGAAATATACTGATTATGATCATCATTATGATCAGAGTTCTTTTATACATAGCTTAATTGTAACTTGAATGTTTTTTGCAAAACAAATCACTTTACTTAATTGAATATTGTAAAAGCTTATGTTATATTAAATAAGCATTGTTGCTGAGTTTGGATTAACTCCGATTCCTTACCCGGTTTCAATCTAAATTAAGAAAAGGAGAAAAGAAATGTTATCAAAAGAAGAAAAGGCCAAGATCGTTAAGGATTATGCCAGATTCGAAGGTGACACAGGTTCTGTAGAAGTTCAGGTTGCTTTACTTACTGCTACAATCAACAAACTGACTGTGCATATGCAAAGCAATAAGAAGGATTTCCATTCTAACAGAGGTCTGCTCATGATGGTTGGTAAGAGAAAAAGCTTACTTGACTATTTAAAGAGAGAAGACGTCAACAGATACAGAGATCTTGTTGCTAAATTAGGTTTAAGAAAATAACATTGATCAGCGGTTCATCAGGACCGCTTTTCATTTGTCTGATATCATATAATAAAAATAAGTTATGTTACTTATAAACGGCATCAAACTAAGACCAGACGAGTCAGAGGATAAACTAAAGATTCTGATCGAAAAGAAACTGAGACATCCAATCAGATCTTTTCGTATACATAAGAAGTCACTTGATGCTCGTAAAGAACCTGTTTATATCTATGCTGTAATTGTTGAAATAGAGAATGAAGACAGATATCTGAATAAGGATATAAGCAAGTATAAAGAAGAAGACTTTTCTGTTCCTGATATAAGGCCTGATAAAACAGTCGTCATTGCCGGTTATGGTCCTAGTGGTATCTTTGCGGCTTATCGTCTGAATGAGGCTGGCTTTAAAGTTATAGTTCTGGAAAAAGGAAAAAGAATATCGGAAAGAGTAAAGGATGTTGAAAGATTCTTTAAGGAAGGCATTCTTGATGAATCTTCAAATATTCAATTTGGAGAAGGCGGTGCCGGTACTTTTTCTGATGCCAAATTGACGACCAGGATCAAAGATAAATATATTGACTATATTCTGAATGTCTTTGTTGAAAATGGTGCCAAAGATTCTATAAGATATGAAAATCATGCACATATCGGTACTGATCAGATCAGAAATGTTATTTCCAGCATTACCGACAGACTTATTTTAAAAGGCGTAGAATTTCATTTTAATGAAGATCTTAAAGATATATGTCTTGATGAAAACAGACGTCTGTATGCGGTTAAAACAGCTGCAGGAACTTATAATTGTGATTATTTCCTTTTAGGAACAGGACATAGTGCCTATGATGTTGTAAAGATTTTAAAAAATAATGATGTCTATCTGGAAAAGAAAGATATTGCAATCGGTTTTCGTGTTGAACATCCCCAATCATTTATTGATCAAAGACAGACAAAAGGAATCATTGATGCCGCAAATGAATATTTTTTAAGATACAAAGGAGAAAAGGGTGTCTATTCTTTCTGTATGTGTCCGGGAGGTATTGTGGTACCAGCCATGTCAGAAAGAAACACTATTGTCACCAATGGCATGTCTTATTCTGATAGATCTTCCGGTATAGCAAATTCAGCTATTCTGATTCAGATCTACAAGGAAGAATTTGAAGATGGCTATGAGTATCTTCATGATATTGAATCGAAAGCTTATGCCTATTCATCTTCATATAAGGCTTTATCACAGAATATTTCTGATTTTATGAATAATGAACTGAATCCTTTAAAGACTGATTCTACTTATCCTTTAGGAACAGTTTTATATAATTTTAATGATTTATTCACAAAACATGATAATCAGATTATTAAAGACGCCTTACGTGATTTTGATCGCAAGATACCCGGATTTATTGATAAGGGAATCATGATTGGACCAGAAACCAGATCATCTTGTCCAATCAGAATAAAAAGAGATGAACATTATCAATCGATTAATACCCCTAATCTTTATCCAATTGGCGAAGGGGCAGGATATGGAGGAGGGATCATGTCTTGTGCACTGGATGGTATCAGAGTAGCTAATGAGATAATATTTAATTATGGAAAAGTATAGAAAAGAAGATAAAACTTCCTACTCTCTGGGAATGTCTTTGACAATCGAAGCTTTAAAGCATAGACCAAAGCAGATGATCAGAGTCTATCTTTCTAATAAAGCTGCCAATAATCATCAGCTTTCTTATCTGGTGAGTCTGTGTGAAAACAATCATGTTGAGATTGTTTATGATGATAGACTAATTGAAAAGCTTTCCCTGAAAGAGAATTGTTACTGTATTGGTGTTTTTAATAAATTCTATGATCAGTTAAGTAATGATGATCATATCGTTGCTTATCGTTTTAATGATTTCGGAGAACTAGGTACAATCATGAGATCTTCAGTTTCTTTTGATTTCAAGAACATCATTCTGATTGATTGTGATCTGGATTATTTTGATCCACGTTGCATCAGGGCATCGATGGGTTCGATTTTTCATTGTAATATTGTTCACTTTGCCGATCTTGATTCATATCTTAAAGATTATAAGGATCACTATATTTATCCATTTGGCTCAACAGGAAAGCCTCTTGAATCTTTACAGATCAAAAGACCATTTTCATTGATTCTCTCTCAAGATAATAGAACTATTGATGAAAGTTTTACTGACAAGTATTATATTGAACACAGCAAACTTGATGATATTTCTTTATCAATTCGCTCTTCGATTATTCTTTCTGAAGCTTATTATTTAAAACGTAAACGATAGGAACAGCGTTTACATAATTCATTTGTAAGATTATGGTTGGATATATCTTCAACCATTTTTTTGTATTTATCAGACTCTAATATCTGTTTCAGGCTCATCTGTTTAAGATTTCCGATACTGTTATGGGCATATGGATCCAGACAACATATTGTTACTTCGCTTTTAGAATTGATTGCGATCATATCGATAGCTCCATGACATGTACCTTTATCAGAGATAACAGGATCATTGATATCAGGCCAATGAAAGAATTCTTCAAAACTGATATAGACATTGTCTTTCAGTTTATAGGAATTGTTTCTGCTGTTTAAAGCAAAACCATATTTTGTTTTTAACTTATTCAGATAATTCTCAAGTTTCTGATCAAGATTATTTAAATCGTAAAACCTGAGATCGATTATTTTATTATTGTTATTCTCAATGAGATTATTAATAGTATCGAAATAATCTGCATCAACATCAATATTATTGATACTGTGTAAGGAAATACTGAGCTTTCTTAGTGATGTGTGTTTCATCAGATCAGGATATCGTGATAATAATGTACCGTTAGTAACAAGTTGGAGATCCATCTGTTTTTCATCGAGCAATTTTAGGATCTTATCAAATTGCGGATGAAGCAAAGGTTCGCCTAATATATGAAGATAGATGTAGCTACAATATGGCTTGATCTGGCTAAGATAATCGTCGATTTGAGAAAGACTTAAAAAGTCATTTCCTTTACTGTTTGTGCAGAAAGGACAGTTGAGATTGCAGGAATTAGTGATTTCCAGATAAACACGCTTCATATCATCAATTTTAGCCTAAAGTTGATTGTAAAATTAAAAAGATTATTGTAAAATCTAAAACGGTGAGGGAGTAGCTACGTACATGTTACGTGTCAAGCCAACAGCTCGGCTCTATGCCTGGTTTGCCTTAATACGCGAGACTCATGTATAACACTTATTGTTATGCATGAGATGAAAATAAACGCTCATGCATAAACATGAGTTTTCTTTTTAAAGGGAGTTACATTAATGGAAAAGTACTATCTAGAAAATGTTTCAGATGTATTAAAAGAGTTTAAGACGACCGAAAATGGTCTGAGTTCTTCTGAAGCAGAAAAAAGACTGGCTGAAAATGGAAAAAACAAACTGAAGGAAGCAGAAAAGAAGCCTCTGATCAAACGTTTCCTTGAATCGATCTCAGATCCAATGATCATCATGCTGATAGCTGCTGCTGCAATACAGGCATTAGTAAATGTCTTGCAGATGAAGGATGGCTTCAAGTTATCTGAATTTGCTGATGTAATAGTCATTATGGCTGTTGTTGTCATCAATACCATCATGTCACTGATTCAGGAAGCAAAGGCAGAAGGAGCAATGGAAGCTCTGATGCAGATGACTGCTTCTACTTCAAAAGTATTGAGAGATAATGAGATCCATGTAATCAAATCAGAAGATATCGTTGTTGGTGATGTCATCGTATTTGAAGCAGGTGATACTGTTCCAGCAGATTGCCGTATCATGGAATCCTATTCCTTAAAGGCAGAAGAAGCTGCTTTAACTGGTGAATCTGTTCCAGTTAATAAAATTATCGATGTTCTGATGTGTGAAGACAGCAAGAAGGACATCACACTTGGTGATCGTAAGAATATGCTTTATAATGGTTCGACTGTTGTTTACGGTCGTGGTAAAGCTGTTGCGGTTGCCTGTGGTATGGATACCGAAATGGGTAAGATCGCCGATGCCTTAACTCAGGCTGAAAAAGAACTTACTCCATTACAGAAGAAGATGGCTGAATTATCAGCTTTCCTTACTAAGTTAGTTCTTGGTATCTGTGTTCTGGTTTTTGTGTTGGGTGTAGTTGAAAACCTTATCGTACATAAGGAACAGTTCGATGTTGCACTTCTTGGTTCAACTGTTCTTAATACCTTCATTGCCGCAATCGCATTAGCTGTTGCTGCTATACCTGAAGGTCTTCCAGCTGTAGTTACAATCATTCTTTCAATCGGTGTTTCTGCGATGGCTAAACGTCAGGCTCTGATCAGAAAACTGACTGCTGTTGAAACACTTGGCTGTACAAATATTATCTGTACTGATAAGACTGGTACGCTAACACAGAATAAGATGACAGTTGTTGAAGAATATACTGTCGATAAGAATCTCTTGGCAAGTGCTATGGCTCTTTGTTCAGATGCTGAGATCAAGCCAGGAGAAACCAGTTCTACAGGTGAGCCAACTGAGGCTGCATTAGTAAACTATGCTAATTCAATTGGTCTTCCAAAATATGAACTGAAAGAAAAATTCCCACGTGTTGCTGAAGCACCATTTGATTCAAATCGTAAGATGATGTCTACCATTCATCCTAAGGATGGTAAATATATTCAATATACTAAAGGTGCTCTTGATGTAATGCTTGATAAGTGTGATTCATATCTGAGTCTTGATGGTGTTGTTCCAATTACTGATGCTATCAAAGCTAATATCATCACTAAAAATAAGGAATTCGCATCTAAAGCATTAAGAGTTCTGGCTGCTGCTTATAAGACATATGATCAGCTTCCATCTTCTGTTGAACCAGAAGATCTGGAAAATGGTTTAGTATTCATTGGTATCGTCGGAATGATCGATCCATGCCGTCCGGAAGTATATGCTGCAATCAAAGAATGTCGCGGTGCTGGTATTACTCCTATAATGATCACAGGCGATCATAAGGATACAGCCGTTGCGATCGGTAAAGATCTTGGTATCATTTCTGATGAATCTCAGGCTATTGAGGGTCATGAACTTGATAAGTATTCTGAAGAAGAAATGAAAACAGTAGTTACAAAGTATTCGGTTTACGCCAGAGTTCAGCCTGAACATAAGACAAAGATCGTTAATGCCTGGAAAGCTAGAGGCATGGTCACTGCTATGACAGGTGATGGTGTCAACGATGCTCCATCAATCAAAGCTTCTGATATCGGTATCGGTATGGGTATTACTGGTACTGATGTAACTAAATCTGTTGCAGATATGGTTCTTGCTGATGATAACTTTGCTACTATCGTTAATGCGGTTGAAGAAGGTCGTAAGATCTATGACAACGTATGTAAAGTTATTCAGTTCCAGCTGTCAACCAATCTGAGTGAAGTAATCATTATGTTTGTTTCTTCACTGTTGAACTTTACATTGTTATCACCAGTTCATCTACTCTGGATCAATATGGTAACTGATTCACTTCCTGGTCTTGCTCTTGGTATGGAAAAAGCTGAAGGTGATGTAATGAAGAGAAAACCTCGTAGTTCAAGTGATGGTATCTTCTCAAATGGTGCCGGTGTTGATATGGTATGGCAAGGTATCTATATTTCTATCATCGAACTTGCATCATACTTTATTGGTCTGAAACTTGAAAGAGGAACGATTGCCGGATTCTTTGGCGCTCCTGATTGTGTAAATGCGATTGCTATGGCATTCTTAACTGTTAACTTTGCTGAGATCTGCTGTGCTATCAACTTACGTTCACAGACTAAATCAATTTTCTCAAAAGAAATGTTTAAGAATTTCAACTGGTGGTTATTTGGTTCAGTTATTCTTACAGTAGTTATTACCTTGTCTGCAATCTATATGCCAGGATTATCAACTGTCTTCGGTATTGAACCGGGAACATTTGAAACTAAGGAATTGATGATCTGTATTGCTCTTGCACTTACAACTTTCCCAGCATTTGAATTAGGAAAGTATTTCAGAAGAAAATCATTAAATAACAAATAGTATAAAGTGGGCTTAAAAGCCCACTTTGTTTATAATAAGTTTATGAAATATATTCTTACGATTATTGCTATCTATGCAGCAATCATTATGATCATGAGCTATGATTTTAATGCCTCTGATGCAGATTACCTGATTGTATTTGGTTCTGGTCTGGACAATGATAGAGAAACTTTTACCATGGTAAACAGAGTAGATAGAGCAGCTCTTTACTATAAAAGAAACCGAAACTGCAAGATCATTGTCAGTGGTGGTGTTACCGGAAATAACAGCGTATCAGAAGCTTCGGTTATGAGGCGTTTACTGATTGAGAGAAACGTCCCGGTAGAAATGATCACTATGGAAGAAAATTCAATTAATACAAAACAGAATGTTGCTAATTGTATTAAGCTGGTAGATAAGGACTCAAAGATTGTTGTCTGCAGTAATGATTATCATATCTTGAGAATCAAGTTGCTGTTTCTGAAACATGGTTATAAAGTTCATAGTATCTTTTGCCGTTCAATGCCGGTAGAACTGTTTGTTCATTTACCATTAGAAGAAATATTTATTATTAAAAATTTAATAGACAAAGATTAACCTTTGTCTATTATTTTGTCCATATATAGATTGAGATGTTCTTTATTATAAAGCGACAGAAGGAAGTTTTCTTTTGCTTGCGGATAATTATGATATAAGGAATGAAGCATTTCCTTGATATCCTGTCTTTTGGTATACCCATCATTTGGACAGCCGGATTTGATAATCGGTATGTTTAACTGACGACAGGTCTTGGCGATATCTGATTCAAAAGAAAGACAGAACGGTCTGATAAATGTCGTATCAGAGTGATCAAGATACATCTTCGGATCAAATGTTGCGATTCTTCCGCCATAGATCATATTCATTATAAGAGTTTCGATCGCATCATCCGCATGATGAGCGAAAGCAACTTTATTGCAACCAAGTTCTTTAGCTTTTCTGATGACTGCACCTTTTTTTAGAGTTGAACACAAAGAACAGTCAATTTTGCCTTTGTGCAGATTTAAAGAGAGAATATCCTGGATCTTGGATTGTTCATATACTATTTCGATCGGATATTTGCTGAACCAATCTTTGAGTGATCCAAAATCATCTTCACCAAAATTTAAGTCAATATGAATGCCAACTATTTCAAAAGTTTTTTTATAGGTATTCTCATAAAGAAAATGATAAAGATACATGGCATATAGCAACAAAGAAGAATCTTTACCACCGGAAAGCCCTATTGCTATTCTGTCTTTATCTTCAATCAGACCAAACATCTGATCAGCTTTTCTTATCTGTGCAAGCAGTTTTTTCATTGACATATGCTTATTATATATCATGTTATAATCTTTATGTATGTGCAATGTTTTATACATAAATAAGCCTGCAGGAATCACGTCTTTTGATGTGTGTCATCGTCTAAGAAAAGTTTTAAATACCCGTAAGATCGGCCATACTGGTACACTTGATCCCAACGCAACAGGTGTGATGATCATACTATTTGATAAAGCTACCAAGTGTAATCAGTTTATCGTTTCTGCTACAAAGGAATATGAAGCAAAAGTATTACTCGGAGTAGAGACTGATACTCTTGATATTGACGGGACTATTATTAATAAAAAAGAATGTAATGTTCCAGAAAAAAAGATTATAGAAGATACTCTTAATTCTTTTATTGGAAGAAGTGAACAGATCGTTCCAATGACTAGTGCTGTAAGCATCAATGGTAAAAGACTGTATCAGTATCAAAGAGAAGGTATCGAAGTTAAACAGCCCACTAGAACCATTGAAGTTTATTCGATTGATCTTCTTGATATTGATTCTGAAGGTTTTTCTTTCCGTTGCAAAGTATCTTCAGGAACATATATCAGATCACTTGTACAGGATGTTTTAAAGAAAATGGATCTTATTGGGACAGTAAAAGAACTGAAAAGGACTGCTGTCGATAATATAAATCTGGATATGTGTGATGATCTTGAAGAAGCTGAAAAGGGTAATTATAAAGTACATGATGTTTTAGATATTATGAAAGATCATTTTGAATGTATTGAATATGAACATACAGAAGATATAAAAAATGGTAAAAGAATCAGACTTGATACTCAAAGTGATAGGGTTCTTATCACCAGTAATAATAAAGTATTGGCAGTCTACGAAAAAGATGGAGATTCTTTCAGAAGCGTAAGAGGTTTATGGTGAAAAAGATTATTATAGATTCTTCCGATTTCGGTATTACCGATAGAAACGTAGCTTGTATTGGCTTTTTCGATGGATTTCATCGCGGTCATCAGGAACTTATCTATTCGGTAATTGATTATGCAAAGAAACATAATATCAGATCATCAGTTATATGTTTTGATCCTGATCCAAATGATATTATTACCGGTTTTAAAAATAAGCACATCTTTTCTTTTAAAGAAAGAATTAATATTCTTTCAAATTATGATATCGATCAGCTTATTATCATCAGATTCAATGAGTCTCTGATGAAGATGAAACCTGAATTATTCATCAATGAATATCTCAATAAGATGAATCTGGAAAAACTGATCTGTGGTTTTGATTTCAGTTTTGGATACAAGGGATCAGGTAACAGTAAGCTTTTAAGAAAATATGGTAACTTCAAACTTGAGGTTATTCCTGAAAAAACCTATTATGGCAAAAAGATATCTTCAACACGTATAAAAGAAGCTATTAAATCAGGCAATTTCAGGCTTGTTGACAGACTTTTAGGATTTAACTATTATCTGAACCTGAAAATCATAAAACAGGCTGAAAATGGCTCAAAATGGTCAATAGAAGCTAAAACAAGTGAAAAAGATATAGTAATACCAGATAATATGACAGTAAATAATCATTTGAAGATTAAAGATGGTATTTTTTATCTTGAAAGTAAAAATAAAATAGAAAGCGATACATTCAAGCTTTCTCTGTAACTTTTATGAAAGAACTGTTTTATCAAAGGTGTCGGGACTATTTTCCTGATGATTATATAAAATTTATTGAGCTCTTAAAGGAACCGTGTACACAGGGATTTTTTCTTAATACCAGAAAAGCATCAAGAGAAAAGATACTGTCATTAATTGATTTTCCTTATAGTGCTTCTAATTTGAGTGAAGAGAGCTTTTATCATGAATGTGACAATATCGGTAAAACAAAAGCCTATGAGCTTGGACTTATTTATCCTCAGGAGATTGCTGCATCATTAAGCACAAGATATATTGATCAGAATGATATCCATCTCATCGTAGATATGTGCAGTGCACCTGGAGGTAAAACTATCAATGTCCTTAATCGTATTGATAATCATTGCATATGCATATGCAATGATGTAAGTCATAATAGGGCACTTATCCTTTCTTCCAATCTGGAAAGACTTGGACTAGATAATGTAGTGGTCACAAATAAGAAATGCGATCAGCTTGCTGAACAATTAAACAATAAGGCAGATCTCGTAATTTTGGATGCGCCTTGTTCAGGCGAAGGAATGATCAGAAAATATCCGGAGATCCTTGATGATTATTCATTAAACAATATTGTTAATCTTGCTCAAATCCAAAAAGGCCTTTTGGAAAACGCTTATGACATGGTCAAGGAAGGCGGAACTTTGATCTATTCGACCTGTACATATGCATTTGAAGAAGATGAGTTACAGATTAAATCATTTCTTGAAAAACATGACGATATGAAACTTATTCCAGTTGAATTGAAGTCATCATCGACTTTATCAGGAACTGTAAAATTAAGTCCGTTAAATAATACTGAAGGTCAATTCTTCGCTATCATGCGTAAAACAGGATCTGATCAGAATACAAATACAAAATATCTGAAAACTGCTAAAGAAAAGATCGTCGAAGATTTTATTAAACAGAATTTTGATTTTGATAATTATTATCTGTATAAATATAAAGACCATTTTTATCTTTCGTTAATTCCATTACCGGATCTAGGAAACAATGTAATCAAGTATGGAATCTATCTAGGCGATATTGTCAATAAAAGATTTGAACCAAATCATAATCTCTATCGAGCTAATTCGCTTATAGGCCATTACAGATATACCTATGAATTAAATGATGAACTGTATGATATGTTTATTTCGGGAAATGAGATTAAGGCAGATCTTTCCAATAATTACTATCTGATAACTTATAAAGGACTTTCGCTTGGATTTGGAAAGTGTTCCAACAACACTATCAAAAATAAATATCCTAAAGGATTAAGAAGAATGATATAATTTTTAAGAGGATAAAACTATGGAACTTAAAAAGAATGATATAGGTACTTATGTTATTAGTGAAAAAGCATTTAAAGATATAGCTGCTATTGCTTGCAGTAATATCAAAAATGTTTATCCAACAAAAAAAGACAATGATTTTGTTGATTGCAAATTATCTAAAACAAAAGAACCTACGATAAAAGTATCAGTTAGAGTCAAGCAGGGTGTAGATATCGTTAAAGTCTGCAATAAGATTCAGGATGAGATCATGGAAAACATTCTTCT
>CAMNFQ010000006.1 GCA_946537295.1 uncultured Bacillota bacterium | reverse complement strand
AAGGATATCACCAGGCCGACAAGAGATAGCGTTAAGGAAGCAATGTTCTCTACGATCAGTATTTTTTCTGATACCGAATTTCTTGATCTGTTTTCCGGATCAGGAGCGATCGGTCTGGAGGCTCTATCAAGAGGGGCTAATGATGTTGTGTTCAATGATCTAAATAAAGATGCGGTAAAGATCATCGAAACAAATCTGAAAAAGGTTAATGAAAAACGTACTGTCTTTAATTATGATTATCAGCTTTGTCTGCAAAAGCTGCAGGGCAGGAAGTTCGACTATATTTTCTGCGATCCTCCATACGCTTTTAAAGCCTATGATGAGATCTTCTTTTATATCAGCAGTTATGATGTTCTGAAAGAAAAAGGTATAATTATTCTGGAAGTAGCTAAAGATACGCCGATGAAGGAAGAGTATCTTAAATATAATCTGTTCAAAGAGAAAAAATACGGAGCCAGCAGGCTGCTTTATTACAGATAAGGAGAAAATATGATTAAAGCGATCTATCCGGGAACTTTTGATCCGATTACCATTGGACATCTTGATGTTATTTTAAGAGCTGCCAAGATCTATGACAAACTGATCATTGCGATCATGGAGAACAGAAGCAAGACGTGTACTTTCAGCAGAGAAGAAAGAAAAAAACTGATCGAAGAATGTATCAAGGATCTTGATAATGTGGAAGTCATAGTTGGTGAAGGACTGACTGTTAATATGGCTGAGGAAAATGATTGCCGTATCATTGTCAGAGGAATAAGAGCAGTCTCGGATTATGAATCTGAACTGGCATTAGCTACAGCTAATATGAATCTTAATAATAATATTGAAACAGTTTTTATGGTTGCGAAGCCTGAACTGTCATTCCTATCATCTTCAATCGCAAAAGAAATCGCATCATTTAATGGCGATATAAGTGATTATATTCCGCCTGCAATAATCAAGGAAGTATCAGAAAAGCTGTATAAATAGTTCTTTTTAAAAAAAGAATTATTTTTTATAGGACGCGCTTTTTTTATGACCTTAAAGAATTACTGATTTTTTGTGTGGATAATTTTTAGCACTTTATTGTTGACAGTGCTAGATTATTGTTGTATATTAGCAATAGAAAGTTAAGAGTGCTAAAAGGAGGTGGCTATATGGCATTAACAAAAAGAATGGTCGAGATCTTAAAGGCTATAGTTGATGAGTTTGTAGCTACTGCTGAGCCAGTTGGATCCAAGACCTTGGTAGATAAATATGGTCTTCCATATTCCAGTGCTACGATCAGAAATGATATGGCTACGCTCGAATCACTTGGCTATCTGGAAAAACCGCATACTTCAGCAGGCCGTATTCCTTCCAATAAGGGATATCAGTACTATTGCGAGCATCTGCTTAAGAAGGATATGGATGATGAAGTAAAATATGCCTTGTCCAACATCTTCGATCGTCGTTCGGCAAATATTGAAGATGCGATCAAGGAATCATGCAAGATCGTTTCAGAAATGACCAATCTGGCAAGCGGTATGCTTGGTCCTGATTCCAAGAATCAGACCCTGGAACATATAAAGGTCTTCCAGATCGATCCTAAAACGGCAGTCTGCGTATTTATCACAAATACCGGACATACGGAAAACAAGACTTTCAATTTCCAGGATGAAGTCACGATCGAAGATATCAAGACCTGTACAGACATCCTCAATGATCGTCTGAAAGGCACACAGATCTGTGATCTGATGGAGAAACTGGAATCATTGAAACCGATCCTGACCAAATCGGTTCAGCGTTTCGAAATGCTGTATAACGCCTTTGCCGGAGCGTTTGTGAAATTTGCATCAGAAACACTATATTTCGACGGTACAAGCAACATGATGTATCAGCCTGAATATGCTGATGTCGAAAAGCTCAAGGAACTCACAAAGTTCTTTGATGATTCAAAACTGTTCAGAAGTTTAGTAGACAAGCAGACTGGCAGCAATGATGTCGTTGCTGTAACACCGAAAGGTACAGAACTTGTCTGGAAAGATGATATCGCGATCGTTTCAAGTGAAATAAAGCTGTCGGATAATCCGGATGAGAATGCCCGTCTGATGGTTGTAGGACCACGTCGAATGGAATATAGCCGTGTCGTAAACTTGCTCGATTTCATCTGTAAGGAAATCGAAGATATGTTCAACTAGAAAGGAAGATTTATGGCAGAGGAAAAGAAAGAAGAAGTTAAGGATATTCCTGAAGACGAAGAAATAAAGGAAACCGAAGAAGTCAAGGAACCTGAGAAAGAGGATGTCGAGGAAGACGAAGAAGTTGAAGAGATCGTTGAAGACATCAATGAGGAATCAGAAACAGAAAGACTTACAAAGGAAATAGAGAAACTCAAGAATGATTATGCCAGAGCTTATGCTGATACAGAGAATCTGAAGAAAAGACTGACAGCTGAAGCTGAACAGACAAGAAAATATCGTATACAGAGTTTCGCCAAAGAGATCCTTCCGGTCATTGATAATCTGGAAAGAGCACTTCAGACCGAAGTACATGAAAGTGACCAGGGATTTAAAAAAGGAGTACAGATGACTTACGATCAGCTCGTAAATGCCTTAAAGAATGAAGGTGTTGAAGAGATTGATTGTCTGAATAAAAAGTTTGATCCGAATCTTGAACAGGCAATAATGCAGGAAAAGAAAGAGGATACAGAGTCAGGAATAGTCATAGAAGTTTTACAGAAAGGTTATAAATTAAAAGATCGTATCTTAAGACCGGCAATGGTCAAGGTAAGCGAATAAGGAGGAAAGTATTATGAGCAAAATTATTGGTATTGATTTAGGTACAACAAACAGCTGTGTTTCTGTTATGGAAGGCAAGGAAGCCAAGGTTATTACTAACCCGGAAGGAAACAGAACAACACCATCTGTTGTAGCATTTAAAGACGGTGAGATCGTTGTCGGTGATGCAGCAAAAAGACAGATCGTCACAAATAAAGATTCAGTTTCTTCTATCAAGAGACTGATGGGTTCAAACGAAAAGGTTCATGTTAATGGCAAGGAATATACTCCTCAGCAGATCTCCGCAATGATTCTGCAGTATATGAAGAGCTATGCTGAAAGCTATCTTGGTGAAAAGGTAGAAAAGGCTGTCATTACCGTACCTGCTTACTTCAACGATGCTCAAAGACAGGCAACTAAGGATGCCGGTAAGATCGCAGGTTTTGAAGTAGAAAGAATCATCAATGAACCGACTGCTGCTGCTTTGGCATTCGGTATTGATAAGACTGATAAGGAACAGAAAGTTCTGGTATTCGACCTTGGTGGTGGTACATTCGATGTATCTATCCTGGATCTGGCTGATGGCACATTTGAAGTATTGGCTACAGCTGGTGATAACCACTTAGGTGGTGATGACTTTGATAATGTTATCGTTGACTGGATGGCTGATGAATTCAAGAAGGCTCATCATGGCATCGATCTGAAGGCTGACCGTATGTCTTTACAGAGACTTAAGGAAGCTGCTGAAAAGGCTAAGAAGGATTTAAGTTCCATGGTTCAGACTCATATCTCATTACCATTCGTTTCAGCTGATGAATCTGGTCCATTACATCTTGATATGGACTTAACCAGAGCTAATTTTGATAAGATGACTAAGCATCTGGTTGATCGTACTGTCGGACCAGTTAAACAGGCTTTAAAGGATGCCGGACTTACGCCAGCTGATATCGATCAGGTATTGCTGGTAGGTGGTTCTACTCGTATGATCTCTGTACAGGAAGCTGTCAAGAATGAATTAGGTAAGGAACCTAACAAGTCAGTAAACCCTGATGAAGTAGTAGCTATGGGTGCTGCTATCCAGGGTGGTGTCATTGCTGGTGATGTAAAGGATGTCTTATTGCTTGATGTCACACCATTATCATTAGGTATTGAGACATTAGGCGGTGTCATGACTGTCCTTATCCCACGTAATACTACTATTCCAACACAGAAGTCACAGATCTTCTCAACTGCTGCTGATAATCAGCCAGCTGTTGATATCCATGTATTACAGGGTGAAAGACCAATGGCTGCTGATAACAAGACATTAGGTAACTTCCAGTTAACCGGTATTGCTCCAGCAAGACGTGGTATTCCTCAGATCGAAGTAACATTTGATATCGATGTCAACGGTATCGTTCATGTATCTGCTTTAGATAAGGGTACAAACAAGAAACAGGAAATCACGATCACCAATTCTTCAGGCTTATCTGATGAAGAGATCGAAAAGATGGTCAAGGAAGCCGAAGAGAACAAGGAAGCTGATGACAAGAGAAAGGAAGAGATCGAACTGAGAAACCGTGCTGAAGGTTTCATCGCTCAGATCGATCAGCAGCTGGAAACAGAAAACGCTAATGTCACAGAAGATCAGAAGGCTCAAGTCAAGGCTTTAAGAGATGAATTACAGAAAGCTTTGGATGAAAATGACTATGATCATCTCAAGAGCAAGCTTGATGAATTAGAAAAGGCTGCTCAGGCAATGAGCGAAGCTATGTATCAGCAACAGGCTCAGCAGGCTAATGCCGGTGCTGATTACAGCAACAATTCTTCAGCAAACAACAACGATGATGTTGTGGATGCTGATTTCAAGACTAAATAACAGACTGTGATCTGGAAAGGGAGGTATTATGGCCGACAAACGAGATTATTATGATGTATTGGGCATATCCAAATCCGCAAGCGAAGATGAAATAAAAAAAGCTTACCGTAAGTTGGCTAAACAATATCACCCGGATGTGAATAAAGCTCCGGATGCGGAAGCAAAATTCAAGGAAATAAATGAAGCCTATGAAGTCCTGTCTGATCCACAAAAGAAAGCTACCTATGATCAGTATGGTCATGCAGGTATGGATGGATTTGGTTCATCAGGATTCTCATCAGGCTTCTCAGGAATGAATATGGATGATCTTGGAGATATCTTCTCAAGCTTCATGGGAGGAATGGGAGGATTCTCCGGATTCAACTTTGGCGGATCTTCTTCATCAAGAAGAAATGGTCCGATCAAGGGTGATAACCGCTATATGAGCATGGATATCGATTTCCTTGATGCTGTTCATGGCGTTGATAAACTGGTCAATCTGAATGTCGACAAGAAATGTACACATTGTGATGGTACTGGTGCTGCCAGTAAGTCCGATATCGAGACCTGTCCAACCTGTAGAGGTTCAGGCCGAGTCGTAAGACAATCAAGGACACCGTTTGGTGTTGTCCAGCAGCAAAGTGTCTGCCCGGATTGTCATGGAAGTGGTAAGCACGTAAAGAAGATCTGTCCATATTGCCATGGAGAAGGATACAATTCCATCAAGGAGCAGGTGGAAGTTTCGATCCCGGCAGGAATCAATTCCGGCCAGCAGGTCAGACTTTCAGGCTATGGCGATCGCGGTGAAAACGGTGGTCCTAACGGTGATCTCTATATTGAGATCAGAGTCAAACCTCATAAGTATTTCACCAGAGATGGTAACAACATTCATATCAGTGTTCCTATCTCTTCAGTCGATGCCACTTTAGGAACAACAGTAGATGTTCCTACTGCATATGGTGATGTTGAACTTACGATTCCTGCGGGCACTCAGCCTGGTCAGCTACTTCGTCTGAAAGGTTATGGTATCAAAGACCTCAGGACCAAGAATGTTGGTGATCAGTATGTGGAGGTACAGATCGAGATTCCTAAGAAGCTCACAAGAGAAGAAAAGGAACTTTACGAAAAACTGTCAAACCGCAAGAAAGAAAGTGTATTTGAAAAATTTAAGAAATCTTTTAAGTAGGGAAACCTACTTAAAAAAATAATTGTAATTAGCACTCAATTAAAGAAAGTGCTAAAGGAGGAAAGAGTATGAATCCTGAAATGATGACAGAAAAACTGCAGGATGTTGTAATGAAGGCTCTAAGCATCTGCAAGGAAAACAATAATCCGGAACTGTGTTCTGAACATATGCTTGCCGGTTTTCTGGAACAGGAAGATATCGTAGAATTACTGAACAGTTTTCGTACCAACGTCAATAAGCTGATCAGTATCAATGATGAATATCTGGGAAAACTGCCGGCTTCGGATAACGCTCAGGATCCGACAGTTAACAGATATCTGGCAAATTCCTATAATGAAGCGCTTAAGAAATCCAGACAGCGTAAAGATAAATATATCTCCATGTTTGATATGTTTATCGCAACACTGTTCAATAATTCAGCAGTTTCGGAAGAATTACGCAAATATTGTGGTTTTTCCCGAAACGATATCGAAGATAAATACAGTTTAGAAAGGGGTGGAACTATGATCGCAAACAAAGAAGATGAAAACAATCTCAACCCATTGAAGAAGTATGGACGTAATCTGGTCGATGATGTAAGGAACGGTAAAATCGATCCAGTCATCGGCAGAGATGATGAAATACGTAGAGTAATCGAAATACTGTCACGTAAGACCAAAAATAATCCGGTATTGATCGGTGAACCGGGAACTGGTAAGACAGCGATCGTAGAAGGTCTTGCCTGGCGTATCTTCAATAACGATGTTCCTTTAGGATTAAAAGATAAGGATCTGATCGAACTTGATATGGGTTCACTGATTGCCGGTGCCAAATACCGTGGTGAATTTGAAGAAAGACTCAAAGCCGTATTAAAAGAGATCGAAAATGCCAATGGCAGAATTATTCTGTTTATCGATGAGATCCATAATCTGGTCGGAGCAGGAAAAACTGAGGGTGCCATGGATGCTGCCAATCTGCTCAAGCCAATGCTGGCAAGAGGAGAACTCAGATGTATCGGTGCCACTACCTTTAATGAATACCGTCAGTATATTGAAAAGGATTCAGCTCTGGAAAGAAGATTTCAGAAAGTTTCAGTTGATGAACCTAGTGTAGAAGATACTATTTCGATCCTTAGAGGTCTGAAAGATCGTTTTGAAGCCCATCATGGTGTCAAGATCAAGGATGATGCGATAATTGCTGCGGCAACATTATCCAACAGATATATCTCTGATCGATTCTTACCTGATAAGGCTATCGACCTGATCGATGAAGCATGTGCTTCAACCAGGGTAGAGATGGATTCCAAACCGGTGGAACTTGATGAGCTTTCCCGTAAGATCGATACCCTTGAGATTGAAAGGATATCTTTAAAGAAAGAAACAGAAGACGAGAAGGCTAAGAAGCGTCTGGAAGAACTTGAGAAGGAACTTGAAGAACTCAAGGAAAAACAGAAGATCCTTGAAGCCAGATGGGTAAAGGAAAAGGATGATCTTACAAAAGTTAAGGAAGTCAAGGAGCAGCTGGAAAAGGCTAAACTGGAAATGTCTGAAGCCCAAAACAGCGCTGATTATGAAAAGGCTTCGAAACTACAATATGAGACGATCCCAAATCTGGAAAAGACTATCAATGAACTTTCTCAGGAAGATAAAGATGGCAGAATGCTTTCAGAAGTTGTAGATGAGGAATCGATCGCTAAGGTCGTTGCGAAATGGACACATATTGATGTTTCAAAACTGATGTCATCAGAAAGAGAAAAACTCTTACAGCTCAAAGATAAACTCTCATTAAGAGTTATCGGACAGGATAAGGCTCTAGAACTTGTCTCTGACGCAATTTTAAGGTCTAAGGCTCAGGTTTCTGATACCAACAGACCAATAGGTTCATTCATGTTCCTTGGCCCAACAGGTGTCGGTAAAACAGAGGTAGCAAAGGCTTTAGCTGAACAGCTTTTTGATGATGAATCCAAGATCGTCAGAATCGATATGTCTGAATATATGGAAAAGTTTTCTGTTTCCAGACTTATTGGTGCTCCTCCAGGATATGTCGGATATGAAGAGGGTGGACAGCTAACTGAGGCAGTAAGAAGAAAACCATACTCTATTGTCTTACTCGATGAAATCGAAAAGGCTCATCCGGATGTCTTCAATATTCTCTTACAGATTCTGGATGATGGAAGAATCACTGATTCTAAAGGTGTAACTGTCGATTTCAAGAACACGATCATCATCATGACTTCCAATCTGGGTTCGCAATACGCCTTTGAAAAGGATGAAGAAAAGAAACAGAAGGAATATGAAGAAATCGTCAAGGCGACATTCAAACCGGAATTCATTAACCGTGTTGATGAAATAATCGTCTTCAATCCACTTGATCAGAAGATGATTGAAAAAGTTGCCAAGAAGTTCCTCAATATCCTTGCGGATCGTCTTAAAGAATCAGATGTGACACTGGAAGTATCTGATGCTGCCATGGCTAAGATCGTTGAACTTGGCTTTGATGAGACTTATGGTGCAAGACCAATGAAACGTCATATTCAGCGAGCTATTGAATCAAAGATAGCTAAGTATCTGCTGGAAAACTATGGAACCAAAAAGATCCTGGTCGATGTTGAAAATGATGATTATGTCATCAGAAAAATAGACTAAAGCAAAACAAAAGAGCTCTTACGAGCTCTTTTTTTGGCTTGTGAATATATTAAATCTTCTTAACATTAGAAGCCTGAGGACCTTTTTCGCCCTCGTTTACGTCATACTCAACGGCTTGACCTTCATCTAACGTTTTAAATCCATCTACCTGAATAGCTGAGAAATGTACGAATACTTCTTTGCCGTCATCTCCAGTGATAAAGCCATAACCCTTGGTGGCGTTAAACCACTTAACCTTACCTGTCATAATTCCCCTTTACTAGCAAAAAAACTATATGCAATTTAATCTTAAAACAATTTTCATGATTATGCAATTTTTTTCATGTAAAATTTTACGTCGTAATCATTAGGTTATAATTTAGATATGAGATATCCAAAATTTTTAAAACAGGGCGATACGATTGGCATATGTGCGCCAAGTGCCGGAGTAGGCAGAAAACTGGAACGCTATGATTTCTTTTTAAGTAAACTGCAAGAAGAAGGATACAAGATCAAGGAAAGTGCTTCAGTCAGGGTGAATAATGTCAGGTCAGCCACGGCCAGAAAAAGAGGCGCTGAGTTCAATGAAACGATATCTGATAAGGATGTTGACATGCTTTTGTGTGCCAGTGGAGGAGATTTCATGCTGGAAATGATGCCATATGTTGATTTTGATCTTATTGATCAGAATCCGAAATGGATATCAGGCATGTCTGATCCTACCAATATCCTTTTCACGGTTACAACTAAACTTGATATCGCAACACTGTATGGCCATAACGCCAGCTACAACTCTGATAATCCTAAACCAGATAAGATGTTTTTCTCCTATCTGAAAGGTGATCTACGTGTCCAGAAATCGTATCAGAAATATGTTTCCTTTATTAACAGTATCAATGAAGAGACAGTGTATGAACCAGTCAGGTGGCTAAGTAAAAAGCAACAGAATATCTCAGGCAGACTGATAGGTGGTTGTATTGAAGTGATCGATAAGCTTATTGGTACAGATTTTGATTATACAAACAGTTTTATAGAACGTTATAGGAATGATGGCATCGTCTGGTATTTTGATATCTTCAATATGTCGGCCTATGATTTCTATATCACCTTATTGCAGTTTAAAAATGCCGGATGGTTCAGGCATTGCAAGGGTGTATTAGTTGGCAGACCGGCATTTCCAAGAGTAGAAGATGAAAAACTAAACTATGAAAAAGCACTTGATAAGGCTTTAGGTCAGATCCCTCATATCTGTGAAATGGATATAGGTCATACTGATCCATCCATGACACTGATAAATGGGGCCCTGATCGATGTTGAATATAATGATGGCAAGGGAAAGATAAGATTCAGACTAAAATAAAAAATGCTTCATTTTTGAAGCATTTTTGTTATTTCTCAGTAAAGTGAACCAGATCATCGAAGAATTCTTCGAGATCTTCCTTTTTGGTAGCCCAGGAACAGGCAAATCTGACTATTGTTCTTTCATCATCATATTTACCCCATTCAGTTACCAGATATTTGGTTTTTATCTTTTCCAATAGCTTGTTGCTTATAACAGGGAAGATCTGATTGGTTTGTGAATCGATATACATTGGAATGCCATGCTGCTTGAAGATATATTTAAGCGCCTGAGCCATGATGTTGGCATTTCTGGCATTTTCCAGATACAGTTCATTTTCTAGCAGCGCCTTGAATTGCACAGATATTAGTCTTCCTTTGGCAAGCATTGCTCCATGCTGTTTCATGGTATATCTGAACTCCGGTTTGAGTTCATCATTCTTGATAACCATCGCTTCACCAATAAGGGCACCATTCTTTGTTCCACCAATATAGAACATATCAGTATATTCACAAATATCCTTAAGTGTCATATCGTTTCCGGTAGCTACCAGGGCATTGCTGATTCTGGCACCATCAAGATAGAGATAGAGATTGAGCTCTTTACAGGTCTTATAG
Organism: uncultured Bacillota bacterium; assembly: GCA_946537295.1. GTDB lineage: Bacteria > Bacillota_I > Bacilli_A > Erysipelotrichales > Erysipelotrichaceae > Colivicinus. The sequence goes on along the minus strand of CAMNFQ010000006.1, from coordinate 32,077 downwards.
AGATCCTTGAGTTCTTCTTTGGTATAGATCGTACCGAATTCTGTTGCGTTAGAGATAAATACCATCTTAGGTTTTACCATATGTTCGTCACCATGCTGATGAACGACTCTGATGATATCGTTGGAATTAAGCTTTCCATATCTGCCTTTTACAGTCAGGATCTTGTGACCTGTTGCTTCGATCGCACCGGTTTCGTGAACATTGATATGTCCGGTCTCGGCAGCGATGACTGCTTCATAGCTTTTTAATAGACTTATCGCCAGGATATTACATGGAGTACCTCCTGTGATGAAATGAACATCAACATTACGGTTTTCCAGAATATTTTTAATGATGTTTGATGTTTCAAGTGAAAAATCATCAAGGCCATAACCGGCTTCCTGAACATCGTTTGTTTCAATCAGGGCTTTTAATACTTTAGGGCAGGCACCCTCAGAATAGTCATTCGCAAAAGAATACATAGTTATTCACCTCATCCTATATTATAGCAATCTTATTGTCTTATCTGTTCTAATTATGCTATTTTCTTTTTCCATTTTACTGATCAGTCGGGAAAGTGTTTCCCGAGTCAGGAACAGTCTGTCTGCTAGTTCACTTATAGTTTCATATTCGATCGTATTCTTACATTCATGAAAATAATAGATCAGTCTTTCCCTGGCATTAGCGAAAGAAAGCAGTTTGATCCTGCTGTTAAGCTTTTTGGTCGAATCAGACTGGATCTTCAGATATTCTGTTAGGAAAGGGAGATTCTCTTCAAGGATCTTGAGCAGATCATCATGAAAGATCAGAAAAACAGAGGCTTCATTAACGGCGATGATATCGCCTTTGTAGAGTGGTTCAGAAGAAAAAAGCAGGTTATTGCCAAAAACATCATCTTTCTTCAGATCACGATAGATGATTTCCTTGCCATTTTCCAGAAAAGTAGTGATCTTAAGCTGTCCCTTTGTGACGATACCTAGGGACTTACAGACATCATTTTCATGAAAAAGGATCTCACCTTTAGATAGTGACTTGTTTATGAGATATTTTCTTTCGTTTTCCTTCAACAGATCCGTAAGATTCATATGTGTGATCCAAATCACATTATTTGGCAAGATTATTATATATAATTTTTGATGCGAGGTTTAATAAAATGAAAAAATTATTATCTGTTTTATGTTTATTACTGTTACTTTGTTCCTGTGGAAATAAACCGGTTCAGGAAGAAGAATACGATGTAGAAGCAGGACTTGCTTCTATGAAGATCGTTACACCTAAGGGTGCACCGGTCCTGGCTTTCTATGATCAGATCGAAAACGAGAACTACACAAGAGTTACAGCTGATGCGATACCTGCCTTATGGAGTACTGGTGAACAGTCACCTGATGTCATTGTTGTTGATATTTCCAGTGGTTTGAAAGCTATTGAAAACAATGCACCATATCTTCTTGGTGCTGTCATCACTTTTGGTAATTTCTATCTGGCAGCTACTGGTAATGATGATAATGCTGTTATGGATAAAGGTGATAGCGTTGTTCTGTTTGGAAATGAAAACGCCTTGCCAGGCAAGATCTTCCATTATATCTATGGCACTGATTACGATGAAGAACTGATCTATGTTGCTGATGCTCAGATGGCTGCAGCTGCTCTTGCTTCTGGCAAAGATCTGGAAGGTAATGAAGTAGACTATGTCTTTGTAGCTGAACCAGCTCTGACAGGTGCTTTAAAGAAAAATGAAAAAGCCAGTGTCTATGGTGATATTCAGAAGGAATACAAGGATCTGAGTGGTCTTGATATGATTCAGGCTGCTGTCTTTATCAAGGGCGATGTCGCAAAAGAGTGCATGTATGCTTTCCTTGAAAGACTTGAAAGTTCCATAAATGCTGCAATTAATGATCCAAGTCTGATCGCACAGGGATTGAGCGTTTTTGAAGGTGATGAAGCTACAGCTCAGTATGGTTTTAATCCTGATCTGGTTGTGAATGTCTTTAATAAGAAGAATGCTTTAGGCAATAACGCTATGGGCTTAGGCTATAAGAAAGCGATTGATATCAAGAAGGATATTGATGCTTTTGTAAAGGTCTTAGGTTTAACTGAAACAAGTGAAGAGATCTATATCAAATAAAAAAATCTATTATCTGCTTGGAATTATACTGTTTGTCGTTTTTTGGCAAGTTTTAGCTATGATCATTGATCAGCAGAAGATGATCTTTCCTGGTCCGTATGTAAGCTTGCAATACGCTTTAAAACTCTTGACAAGAGAGTATACATACCGATGCATCAGAGCCACGTTTTTAAAAGCTTTATGTGGCTATGCGATCTCGTTTGTAATAGCGCTGTTATTAGGAGTTATAGCTGGAAACTTTGAAGTATTTGAGCAGCTCATGAAGCCGACTGTTACTGTCTTACGGGCAATTCCGACTGCTTCCTTGATCTATCTGTTTATTGCCTTGGCAGGTTTTCGTAACGCGCCTGTACTTCTTGTTATTGTCATATCATTTCCGATAATCTATGAAGGCGTGGTAGCGGGTATCAGAAATATCTCAAAAAGCATCAAAGGAGCACTGTTGGTTGATGGAGCTGATCTACTTCGCTCAAATATCAGAGTAAGGCTTCCTTTAGCTGTTCCATATATCGTTGTGGCTATGGCAAACAGTTTTTCTCTTTCATTCAAGATCGAGATCATGGCAGAAGTAATAACCGGGGCCAGCAGTGCCGGACTGGGTTCTGCACTATTAGCTGCCAGAGCCAACGATCCAAGTAATATGGTACCGATTTTTGCCTATTCTCTGATTGCATTGTTTCTGATCTTACTGATCGATTTTATCTGCTCATTCATCGCAAACAAATTAACTGATAATGTACTATAATGAATTAGATGGTCAAGAATTCAAGAAGAAAAAACCACTCATTCATCATGATCGCAGTCTTGTCTGCCCTGATTTTGGCAGGAGTACTGTTACTGAGCACCAATTTTTCTTTTATTGGTAAAAAATCAATTCATGATGATGCGAAAAAATATGCAACAAGACATTGTCTGGCTTTCTATCCTGATTCCAAGACAGGTTTTAGTAAAGCTAAAGAGCTTTGTAAAGGTGTCAAAGATGATCGGATCTACGATTATACCTTAGTACCATATGGTGATTACTATCTAGTCAATTATGGTGGCGATTTTAGATATTTCACCGATAAGCAGTTTGAACCGCTTGTTGTCAAAGAAATATCAGATAATGGCAAGAAGATGATCGTCGACTATATCCGTTATACTTTCAAAAAACAGATGCCTGATAAGTATTACAACGCTGATTTTATCAGGGAACTGAAATATGAAAATATCGATTTTTCTTCAGTCAGTTTTGATATTGAAGGGGAATCACTTAAATGTCATGTGCCACAATATGAAATGGATGTATTAATTCCATTAAAATATGTTCAGAAAGAGATTGGAATGGATTTTGGTTTTCCTAATGAACTCTATTCCAAACCGGTCTATCTTGATCCTGATCATCCGGTGATCTGTCTGACATTTGATGACGGACCAAAACTCTGGGAAGAACCAGGCACAACAAGCTGTGAAAAGATCATTGATCTGCTTTATGAATACGATGCTACTGCGACATTCTATCTGATCGGTAACAATCTGGAAGAAAGAGATATGTGGACTGATTATCAGCTTTACGGCATGTTGAAACGTTCAATCAATAATGGCAACGAATATGGTTCTCATCTGCAATCACACGATTACAGTCTCGATGGCTATTCCGGTAAGGAAAGTGTCTATAACGTTATAAATGGTCCGATCGCCTATCTTAAAGATTTTATGGGTTATGAGATGAAGACTTATCGACCAGTTGAAGGTGTACTTACTCAGACAGCCAATGAAGTTTCACCAGTACCAGCCATCTTATGGGATGTTGATTCGCAAGATTGGGATTCCATGGATCCGGAAGCTATTTTTAATCAGGTCAGCAAATATGACTATGAGTCAGGTGATATCATTCTGTTTCATGATATCTATAACACTACGTATGAGGGACTAAAAAAGGTACTTCCATATCTGATCAACAAGGGTTGTCAGCTGGTTACGGTATCGGAAATGCTGAAATATCTGAATATTGAAGCAGATCAGATCAGTTACTATTATGGTCCGCAGTATTACGAATAATGATTTTATTGAGAAATGAAATATACTGATCAGCGATCTTAGGATCGCTGATTTTTATTTGATCACCATATGAAGCAAGTTTGGCAAATAGGACATCACTGATACTGGCTTTTAAAGAGAAACTGGTTTTACCAAATACGATATTCACAAAATCATCATTCAGTCTTGAACGAAGATACTCACTGTCTTGAATGATATCAATTCTGATAAGTTTGGCTTTAGCAGAATAAAACGCGTTAGTTGATTCTTCGATATTTGAGATTATCTGCTGCTTTGTAATGGTGATGTCGTTTTCCTTATCAGTAAGTTTCATGGAAGTTATGTTGTCAAAACGGGCATGATAGATCTTATCATGTGATTCATAGTGATAGTAAAGATAATAGTAATCATTCTGTCGATAAAGAAAGACCGGGAAGATTGTTTCACTATCCTTGTTGTTTTTGCGTTGTATGATCAGTGCCCTGTTGCTTATAATTGCCTGCAAGGCATCTTCCAGACGATTGATGAACCGGGTATCTTTATGTTTACCACGATATTCAAGTTTTTTAAGTTCCTTTGTTTCATAGGTTGAAATAAAAGAATAGAGTTTTCTTTTGAGTTCATTAAGAAAGGACTCATCCAGGTTTTTTAAGGAATTGAGTGAATCAATGATTATTTTTATTTCGGAAATTGAAAAAGGGGCTTCAGAAAGATAATATCCTTTATCATATTCGGTCTCGTATCCATATTCATCAAGTGTTTGTAGATCATCATAAAGTGTCTTACGATCAGATACTCTGACACCTTCCTGTTCCAGTAATGAAGCAATTTCACTAAGACTGAGTTTATGATCCATATCAGACATATTGCGTAAGATATCGATCAGTTTCAGGATCCGCATTTTGTTCATAGAATAATTATATTACTGTCCAAATATTTGGACAATACAGAAATACAATAATACTATCATGTAATCAGGAGGTAAGAAAAAGATGAAAAAGACTCTTATTGGAAATCTCTGGTTAATGATCGTTGCCTGGTGTATGTACCTTAATGGCTATGCCTTAATTGCTATGCTTATTGGTATAAGTGGAACTGTGATCCTTATGATCAGGTGTGAGGCTGATCATAAAAGATGTATCATTCTCTTTCTGATCATGTATGACCTTGTTCTTTCTGAACTTCATACTGGTACTATTCCATACTTTTTCCCTGACCTGTATATGTTCATGGCTATCGTGATCATCAACGCCGCAGCGACAAACGAGTATTATTATGCGATCAGGAATAAATCCGTCCTTCCAATGTTATCAGTTATTCTTGTAGCATGTGCTGTCCTTTCTCTGGTGATCTTCATCGTTCCCGATGCTGATTACAGCTTATTTAAGAAATCCAATCTGTTTCTGATGGAGTCATTCATCTTCTTACCTTATCTGCTGCCGATGCTCTACAGTTATGCTTATAAATGGTTGATAGGCAGATACTCCAGCATTACAAAAACAGCAGTACTAAAAAAGTTCTGACTATTCAGAACTTTTTAGATTTTTTCGATCTCTTCTTTTAGTGTTTCGATTATCTTATCCTGAGGAATGGCTCTGACGATCTTGCCTTTCTTGAAGAGGATTGCTGAATCCTTTCCTCCAGCTACCCCGATATCAGCACGTGAAGCTTCCTGTGGTCCATTGACTGGACAGCCCATTATAGCGACAGATACATCCTTGTTGATATTTTCCAGATAAGCTTCCATTTCTTTTACAATCGGAAGCATATCGTATTGAATCCTGCCACAGGTTGGACAGGAGATGAGATTTGCCACATCTTTTTTTAATCCACAGGCTCTTAAGAGCTTCTTGGCGACTTTTACTTCTTCGATCGGATCATCAGAGATCGAGATCCTGATGGTATCACCAATGCCATCCAGTAAAAGATTTCCAAGGGCCAATGATGATTTGATCGTTGAATTGAGCAGTCCTCCGGCTTCAGTTACTCCCAGATGAAGCGGATAAGGGAAGGTATTGGCTGCCAGGTTATAGGCCTTGATACATTCAAGTGGATCAGATGATTTGAATGAGAGGCAGATATCATGAAAATCCAGTGCTTCCAGGATTCTTAGATGATCTTTTGCTGATTCAATCATCGCTTCTTCGGAATGCTTGTATTTCTTGTTCAGACTGCCGGCGTTGATACCGATCCTGATCGGAATATTTCTTTCCTTGCAAAGATTGACGATCTCTTTGATCTTGTCTTCATCTTCAATATTGCCAGGATTGAGTCTGATCTTATCAGTTCCTGATCTGATAGCCTGTAAGGCAAAATCAGGATTAAAATGAATATCTGAAACTAAAGGAATAGCAATCTGTTTCTTGATGTCTTTAACAGCGATAGCATCTTCCATATCAAGGATGGCAACTCTGATGATCTCACATCCTGCTTCCTGAAGTCTCAGTATCTGTTTTACGGTAGCATCTACATCTTTTGTTTTGGTATTGGTCATGGACTGGATGACGACTTTGTTCTGTCCACCAATCTGTACGGAACCGACTTTGATCGGTCTGGTCTGTAATCTATTCATAAGTTCATTATAAAACAAAAGCCTCAGATTTGTTTCTCCAAGGCCTTTATTACTTCATCAACTTTTGCTTCATCACCATTCTTGATGGCGTTTCTGACACAATTGTCGATATGATTCTTAAGGATCAGATTGTTGGTCTTTTTTAACAGCGCTCTGGTTGCCATGAGCTGATCAGATATATCAAGACAATATCTGTCTTCTTCAACCATTTTAATAATACCTTCAAGCTGTCCTTTCGCAATGGTCAGATACTTTTTTACCAGATCATGATCCTTAGTCATTGGTAATATCTGTTACAGTGTATCCGGCACTGCTGATGGCATCTTTGATCTGTTCATCACTTAATGCAGTGTTATTCAGATAAGCTTTATTGTCTTCAAGTGAGACTCTGACATCTGCACCGAGATTTTTTAAAGCCTCCTCTACATGGGCAACACAATGCATGCACATCATGCCATCGATTGATACAGTCTTGTTCATAGTTTTGATCTCCTCCTTCTTGATTGAATTGATTCTGAGTGAGTTGCTCAGAACAAAGATTGAACTTATAGACATCGTGATCGCTCCAATCATTGGATTGAGCGACAGATTAAATGGTTTATATAAGGCTCCGGCAGCTAATGGAATAAATAAAGCATTATAGAACAGAGCCCAGAACAGATTCTGTTTGATGATACTCATGGTTTTACGAGCCAGATCGATCATGAAGGAAACATCCAGAATACTGTTGGACATCAATACAACATCGCTGCTGGCGTAGGCGATATCGGTACCATTGGCTACCGCAAATGAGACATCAGCACTTGATAGGGCAATTGCATCGTTTACACCATCGCCAACCATGGCGACTTTGCCTTCTTTTTTCTTTTCATTTACGAGTCTGTTTTTATCTTGTGGTGTTACGGCTGCAAGATAATTATCAATACCAAGTTTCTTGGCGATATTTTTGGCAGTTAATTCATTGTCACCTGTACACATGATTGGTGTAACTTTGCGTTTTTTCAATGAACTTATGGCCATAAGGGAAGTATCTTTGAGGATATCCGCCAGATAGACGATACCAAGCAGTTTTTCATCACATCCTACCGCAATGAAGGAATAATTGTTTTCTTGGGCATATTTAAGATCAGCTTCAGGTATACTGGTGAATCTGTTTATGAGTTTCTGATTACCGGCATAATAGCTATGAGAATCAATGTGTGCCAATAATCCTTCAGAAGAGATCTGTTCGAAATCATCAAAGTTCAGATTTCCATCAGGATAGAGTTCATTGATTGCTTTAGCGATCGGATGATTGGAACGTTTTTCCAAAGATGAGATGACATTGATGAAACGATCATCATACTCTTTAGTATCAACGATCGATAATTTATTTCTGGTCAGGGTTCCTGTTTTATCAAGCACTACATATTTAAGATCACCACATACTTCCAGGATCTCTGGATTTTTGATCAGTACACCATTATTGGCAGCATTTCCTGTTGCCACCATGACGGCAGCCGGTGTTGCCAGACCCAATGCACATGGACAAGAGATGACCAGGACTGATAAAGCAAAATTAAGTGCTTTTTCAAGATCTTTGGAAGCTACCATCCAGATAATGAATGTCGCTAGAGCGATAGCCATAACTGAAAAGACAAAATAATTTGAGATTCTGTCCGCGAATCTTTCGATTGGAATCTTGGACATCGTTGCCTGTTTGGTCAAAGATATGATTTTGGAAAGAGTTGTCTGTGCAGGATTTTTACTGATACGGACACAGATCTCTCCGTTTATGTTGACGGTTCCACCAATGACCTCATCATTTTCACCTTTATTTACCGGCATTGATTCGCCTGTGATCATTGATTCATTGATCGAAGATCTACCTGAGACTATTACACCATCCTGTGGGATCGATTCACCCGGTTTGACGATCACAAGATCGCCAACTTTCAGATCATCAATTGGAATGATCTCGATTTTATCATCTTTATACAGATTGGCCTGCATCGGGATGAGAGTGGCCAGACCCCTGATAGTTTTTGTAGCTTTCTTTTTATTGCTTCCTTCGATATATTTACCAATCGAAACGATCACCAGAACCATAGCTGCTGTTTCAAAATAAAGATGATAGCCACTCTTATTAGAAAACAGCACAAATAATGAATAGATATATGAAACAAAGGAAGATATGGAGACTAGCGAATCCATGTTTGGTGAAAGCTTGAACAGCGATCTGAAACCGGAACGATAGTAGTGAATATTAAGTAAGATTATTATGCTTGATAAGACAAGCTGTACATACTTTCCATATTCCGGAATGTGAATACCAAACATATGTCCCATGGAAAAATACATAAGGACGAAAGTAAGGATGATCGAAATGATCATAATGATCTTGGCAGTATCGATCTGGTTGCGTTTATGGATAACAAGTTCGTAACCGGCATCTTTTACAGCTTTGGCCAGCTGTTCTTCACTGACACTTTCGGGATCATAGTTTACCAAGGCCTCATTTTCCAGCAGGTTAACCTTACATTCACTTACTCCTTTGGTGTTTTTCAGAGCTTTTTCAACATTACCTTTACAGATAACGCAAGTCATTCCTTTTACTTCATAAGTCTTTTCCATATATACCCCCCCTGGGTGTATTTTTATTTTAGCATCTTCGTCTTTCACAATAAAGTATAATGATTATATGAGCAGTCCTTTATATATAAGAAGCGTCTACAGTCTGCTTTCGTCCATGTGTACGATTGAAGGCATCGTTTCTTATGGAAAAAAGTATTCCTATACTCATCTTGGTCTGGTCGATCGCTTTGTCTTATCAGGCGCAATGGCTTTTATGAAGGCTTGTCGCAAGCAGGGGATCAAGCCTGTTTTTGGTCTGGAATTTGATGTTCGCCATGAAGACAGACTCTATACGATGATCCTTTACGCCCGAAATGATGAAGGTTTTCTTAATCTTATGGCCTTATCCAGTCTGATCTGCACAAGTGAGATAAAACAGATCGATCTTGAGACATTAAACAGTTATCGCAAAGGCAATCTGCTTTGTCTTTTATCTGATAATATGCCTTTGACCTACTATGTCGATATGAAGAAGGATCTTATGGAAGGACTTAAGATCCAGAACGAAATGTTTGGCGAATATGTAGTCGGGCTGATGGATCATGATATTTCCGCTAATGTTCAAAGAGATAATATCCTAAGACCTTTTCTTAAGCAGAATAAGATCATGATGATCGCCTTGAACAGGACTTTCTATCTTGATCGGGATGATTATGAAGAATTCAATGTCTTGAAATGTATCAGAGACAAGAAGACGTTGGATGAAAATGATATGGTCTATGAAAGCGGCCGACACTTACTTGATAAGAATGAATATGATGCACTATATGAAAATGATGAACTGATCAATGCTGATCTTCTGGCATCTAGATGCAATGTTGAACTTAAATACAGCACCTCACTTCCGTTATATGAAAATGGTAAGGGAATTTCATCAAAGGATTACCTTGTTCTGTTATGTAAGGAAGGTTTAAGAAGAAGACTAAAGAATAAAGAAGATAAAGATTATAGTCAAAGACTGGATTATGAACTATCTGTCATTATCAGGATGCATTTTGAAGATTATTTTCTGATTGTCTATGATTTTATTCTTTATGCCAAGAAGAATGGTATCATGGTCGGACCGGGAAGAGGTTCGGCAGCCGGATCATTAGTTTCCTATTGTCTGGGTATAACGGATATCGATCCTTTGAAATATGGACTGATCTTTGAAAGATTTCTCAATCCGGAAAGGATCTCCATGCCTGATATCGATACAGACTTTCCGGATGATCGCAGAGATGAGGTTATTTCTTATGTCAAAAACAAATACGGCAAGGATCATGTTGGTCATATCATAACCTATGGAACACTTAAAGCCAGACAGGTTTTAAGGGATGTAGGAAGGGTTTTGAACTATCCGGTAAGAGATATCGACGCGATATGTAAACTCATCCCTAATACGCCTGATATGGATCTGAACAAGGCTTACACAACGATCCCGCTGTTTAAGCAGAAGATCGATGCGGATAGCCGCTATCGTCGTCTTTTCAAGATCGGTCAGAAGCTGGAATTTTTCCCACGTCATGAATCAACTCATGCGGCCGGTATCGTTCTTTCAAGAAAAAAACTGATCGAAGTCGTACCGATCATTCAGATCGAAGAAGGTATCTATTCAACTCAATATACTATGGAACACCTTGAGGAACTTGGTCTGATCAAGATGGATTTTTTAGGACTCAGGAATCTGAGTATCATCGCCGAGATCTGTAATGAGATCAATCAGAAGGAACCGTTCAATATAAAGACTATCCCGCTTGATGACAAGAAGACATTTGATCTGATCAAGAATGTGAATGTCTTAGGTGTATTCCAATTGGAATCTTCCGGTATGAGAAATCTGATCAGAAAGATGCGACCTGAGAATTTTGCGGAGATCGGAATGACGATCGCCTTATTCAGACCGGGACCAATGAAAAATATTCCGTCTTTTCTGGAAAACAGAGCACATCCGGAAAAGATCAGATATATCCATCCGGCACTCAAAAACATTCTTGAAGAGACTTATGGCATCATCGTCTATCAGGAACAGATCATCAACATCGCCAGAGTCATGGCGGGTTTCAGCTATGGCAAGGCTGACATCATGAGAAAAGCGATGTCAAAAAAGAAGCTTTCAGAACTGGAAAAACTGTATGCGGACTTCATTGATGGCTGTGATCGTAATGGCTATGAACGCAAGATCTCTACAGAAGTCTATTCTTTGATCCTGGAGTTTGCCAACTACGGTTTCAACAAGTCACATTCTGTCGCCTATGCCATGGTGGCTTATCAGATGGCTTATCTCAAGGCTAATTATCCGCTTTATTTCTATAAGGCTTTACTCAACGGTGTCACCGGTTCGCAATCCAAGACCTATGACTATATCGCTGAATGTCAAAGTATCGGTCAGAAAGTAAAAGGAATATCTTTAAACAGTTCTGATCTTGAATATATTATTTCTGATAATCAGATACTGATGCCTTTTGGTATCTGTAAGGATGTTGGAACGATCTCGGCAACCAAAATAATTGAAGAGCGAAAAGAAAAGGGTCCTTTCAAGGATTATGTAGATGCGGTAAGAAGACTAACCAACAGATCAGTTGAAAAAAATGTCATTGAAAATCTGATCTATGCGGGTGCATTTGATGAATTCAGATTATCCCGTAACACGATGATCAAATCATTAGATAATGTCATCATGTATGCCAATACACATAAAGGCGAGCTTTCTTTGATGGATGATTATGATGATGCACCACTTATTGAAGAAGCTTATGATGACAATATGGTCCTGGCTGAAAACGAAAAGAATGTACTGGGTTTCTATTTCAGCTTCAATCCGATTTCTGCTGTCAAGAAAAAATACAATATTGAAACAGATAGCCTGTATAATTTATCTGTAAGTATCGGCAATGTCAAAGGATTTGGTCTGATCAAAAGAGTCAAGGCGATCAAGACCAGAAAGGGTGATATGATGGCTTTTGTCGATCTGGTCGATGACAAAGGAGCACTATCACTTGCGGTAATGCCTAGACTTTATGCCCAATATTCTTCCCAACTCAGCAAAGGAAAATATGTGCTGTTTGAAGGAAAGATGGAAAAAGAAACATCCTGCCTGACAAAAAGTCTGCAGATTCTATAGGAGGAAAAACGATGAGAATACTGATAGTTGATGATGAAGTAAAGATTAGAGAAGTCGTAATGGAATATGCCAAGGCTAACGGATATGAATGTGATCAGGCAAATAATGGCAAGAGCGCAATCGAGATGGTCAAAAACAATAATTACGACTGTATCGTCATGGATATCATGATGCCGGAACTTGATGGTTTCAGTGCTTGCAAGAATATCAAGGCAATTAAAAACATTCCGATCATTATGCTTTCAGCCAGACAGGAAGAGGAAGACAAGCTTTTCTCTTTTGATCTTGGTGTTGATGATTATGTGACTAAACCTTTTTCACCAAAGGAGCTTATGGCCAGGATCAAGGTCGTCTGTGAAAGAAATGCGGTTCATGCCAATGAGAAGCTGATCTTTGAAGGACTGGTTATTGACGTAGATGGCAGAAGTGTGAGCGCAGATGGTGAAAAGATCATGTTGACACCAAAGGAACTTGATCTGCTGATCTACATGGTCAGAAACAAGAATATCGCTCTAGGAAGAGATAAACTGCTTTCGGCTGTCTGGGAGACAGATTATTACGAAGATGACAGAACGATCGATACACATATCAAGATGCTTCGTAAAGATCTTGGCAAGTACGCTGATCACATCGTGACAGTAAGAGGTATGGGGTACAAATTTGAAGTTTAATTTCAAAGGTATCAGATTTTCGACCTGGCTGTATTTTCTGGGTTTTTCAATATCGATAATGCTTCTGCTGGGTTTTCTGCTGGTCGTTTTGATCAAACCCTATTATCGTAATGACAGAATCAATACGGTAAACATCATCTCCAATACCATGGAATCACTGCTGCTTAAGGATGATGTCGAAACAAAAGATATTGAATCAGCTGCCAGAACCGTTATTGGAAACAATGTCTGTGCCATCATCTACAACGAAAATGGCAACAGAATTTATTATCCTCCTGATTCCATTGGCCAATTATGTATGCTGGATAAGGAAATAAGTATCAATGATGAGACTTTTGTGATCAGTGAAGATCCCGAAAAGATGATTGAAATGATCAGAAAAGAAAATCCCTTATCAAGGACTCTGTATTCAGAACTAACTGATACTGAAATGCTGATGTATGGCAAGCAGATCAAGACTAATCTGGCCAATTACTACATGATTCTTAATACACCACTTGAACCGGTGGAATCATATATTGATTTTATTCTTAATCAGTATTTCTATATTGCCCTGATTGTAATCGTGATTGCTTTGGTCGTTGCCTTTTTCCTGGCCAAAAATATTTCGAGTCCCATCATCAAGATGAAAGATGAGGCTAATAAACTGGCTCATGGTGACTACAATGTCAAATTTGAAACCAATTCCTTTTCAGAAATAAATGATCTGGCTTCAACGCTTGATGATGCTACTGATAAACTGTCAAAAACCAATGATCTGCGTAAGGATCTGATTGCCAATGTATCACATGATATCAAGACTCCTTTGACAATGATCAAAGCATATGCCGAAATGATCAGGGATATATCCGGTGATGATCCAAAGAAGAGGAATGAACATCTGGATGTCATCATTGAAGAAAGCGAATATCTCGACAAGCTTGTAACTGATATGTCGGAATTATCAAAACTGCAATCCGGTGTCATTGAGATCAACCGGGATAATTTTGATCTCAAGGATTGTACAAATAAAGTTGTATTGTTACTTTCCAATATCATCAAACAGAAGAATATCAATCTGGTACTGGATCTTGATGACTGTGTTGTCTATGCTGACCAGATCAAGATCTCACAGGTCATCTATAACTACCTTTCCAACGCTTTAAAATATTCACCTGATGATTCAAAGATCACAGTCAAGATCATCAATTCAGAAGATAATGTGCGTCTGGAAGTTATTGATAATGGAAATGGTATCGCTAAGGAAGCCTTACCTTATATCTGGGATCGTTATTATAAGGTTGATAAGAATTTCAATCGAACGGTCAATTCCACAGGACTTGGTTTAGCGATAGCTAAAGCGATCTTGGAAGCTCATAAGGCTAGATATGGAGTAGAATCAGAACCGGGAAAGGGATCGACTTTCTGGTTTGAACTGTCAAAGGATTATGAAGAAGAACACTGATTATCTTAAATTCATTGATTATGAATTCATTCAGGATGATATACTGTTTAAGGCCAACACTGATACGGCTTTTTTGGGGATGTTTCTGGATCCGATGAAAAACAAGTCGGTACTTGATATCGGAACAAATACCGGAGCTTTGCTTCTATATGCTCATTATCACGGAGCGAGGTACCTCTATGGTGTCGATATCCATGAAAGAGCACTTGAAATAGCCCAAAAGAACCTGGAAAAATATTCTGATACTTTTAAACTATATCATTCCAGAGTACAGGATCTTGAAATTGAACCGGTCGATGTTGTCATCTGTAATCCGCCATTCTTTGAAATGAACAATGTTACAGAAGATATCTATTTCAGGGAAGCGATGTTTGAAGAATCTTTGCCATTGGATGATCTTTTTAAAGCGCTTAGAAGATTCATGAAAGACAATGGTGAAGCTTATCTGCTTTATCAGGCTGATCGTTTTCCGGAAGTGTTTGAGATGTGCAAGAAATATAAACTGAAGATAATGAAAATGCAGTTTATTCACGATATTCATTCTAAACATGCCTTAAGGATCATGCTGAAGATGAAGATCGGTGTCATGTCCAAACTGAAGGTATATGAGCCGGTAATGATCGATAGAGGCAGATATGCCAAGGCCACTTACACCAGTGAATGAAGATTGAGAAGGTAGTATTGATGAAACTTAATGAATTAGGGATCGGTAAGACCGGTCTGATCAAAAAAGTAAACGGAAAAGGCTCGTTACGCCAGCATTTTCTTGATATGGGCGTGATACCCGGTACACGAATTACAATGGTAAAATTTGCTCCTCTAGGAGATCCGATTGAATTCCGTGTCCATGGTTATGAACTGACTTTAAGAGTAGCAGATGCTTTAAAGATCGAAATTGAAGAGATCAAAGAAGAAGAAACAGAAGATGTAGCAATACCTGATCTGAAGGCTGCTCACCCGGGATATGGTGAAGGTGGCAAATATCATGAGATGCAAGATGAACAAAATGAGCCATTGGAAGGCGAAATTGTGTTTGCTTTGGCCGGAAATCAGAATTCTGGCAAAACGACACTTTTCAATCAGCTTACCGGTTCTAATCAGCACGTAGGTAATTTTCCTGGAGTTACAGTAGAACATAAGGTTGGTACAATTATTGATCATCCTGATTGTAAGGTGATTGATCTTCCTGGCATCTACTCACTTTCTCCTTATTCTGATGAAGAACTGGTTTCCCGTAAGTATATCCTGAAGGAAAAACCGACAGCTATCATCAACATTGTTGATGCGACCAATATTGAAAGAAATCTCTATCTGACCATGCAACTGATGGAACTTGATATCCCAATCGTCCTGGCATTAAATATGATGGACGAGATGCAGGGAAATGGGGGAGTTGTACTGGTAAACAAGATGGAAGAGGAACTGCAGATTCCTGTCGTTCCTATTTCGGCAGTAAAAAATGAAGGTGTAGATGAACTGATCAGTCACGCCATCCATGTTGCCCGTTATCAGGAAAAACCTTCAAGAAAAGACTTCTGTGACAAGAATGATCATAATGGTGCAGTTCACAGATGCTTACATACGATCATGCATATGATTGAGGACCACTGTCTGGAAAATGACATTCCTGTTAGATTTGCTGCTTCAAAAATCATTGAAAATGATTCACAGATCATAGATGAACTAAAGATCCATGATAAGGAACTGCTGGCGATCAATGCCGTTGTAGAACAGATGGAACACGAAAGAGGTTTAGAT
Organism: uncultured Bacillota bacterium; assembly: GCA_946537295.1. Taxonomy (GTDB): domain Bacteria; phylum Bacillota_I; class Bacilli_A; order Erysipelotrichales; family Erysipelotrichaceae; genus Colivicinus. The sequence continues at coordinate 15,793 of CAMNFQ010000006.1, read as the reverse complement.
CGTTCTGCAGCTATTGCTGATATGCGTTATATCTTCATTGATCGTCTTTGTAAAAACACAATCATCAAACCTTCGATCAGTAAAGAAAGAAAAAGAAGTGAAAGGATCGATAAGATCCTGACTGGTAAATATACTGCAATTCCAATCTTTATTGCTTTAATGTTTCTGATCTTCTATCTGACTTTTGATGTGATCGGTGCTTTCTTCCAGGGTTTACTGGAGACAGGCATTGATTTCTTATCGCAAAGGGTCGGGGAATTGCTTCTGTCATGGAATATCAACCCATCATTAAGATCACTGATCTCAGAAGGTATCTTTACCGGCGTAGGCAGTGTTCTTAGTTTTGTACCGATCATCGTGATCCTGTTCTTCTTCCTTTCCTTATTAGAAGATAGTGGCTATATGGCCAGGATCGCCTTTGTGATCGATAAGCTCTTAAGAAAGATCGGGCTTTCCGGCAGAAGTATCGTACCGATGCTGATCGGTTTTGGTTGCAGTGTTCCAGCTATTATGGCAACAAGAACTCTGCCTTCAGAAAGAGACCGTAAGATGACGATCATGCTGATACCGTTTATGAGCTGTTCAGCAAAAATGCCTATCTATTATTTCTTTGTCCAGGCGTTTTTCCCTGATATCTCATGGCTGATCATTGGAAGTCTTTATTTCTTAGGAATCTTCACTGCTATTGTTGTAGCTCTTATAGCCAAAAAGACACTGTTTAAAGGCGAAGCTGTTCCATTTGTTATGGAACTTCCTAATTATCGTCTGCCGACAGGTAAAAATGTCATGATGCTGATGTGGGATAAAGCAAAGGATTTCTTACAAAGAGCCTTCACGATCATTTTTGTCGGTACTGTCATCATCTGGGCCTTAAAGAACTATGATTTTTCATTAAATATCGTTTCTGATCCTTCGATGTCGATTTTGGCGATCATTGCCGGTCGTATTGCTCCGATCTTTATACCACAGGGTTTTGCTGACTGGCGTGTATCAACTGCTCTGATCTCTGGTTTTCTGGCTAAGGAAAGTGTGGTATCGATCCTCTCTGTTCTGTATGGTTCTACCCAGGGCCTTATTGAATCACTAAGTATAGCTCAAGCATACAGTCTGCTTAGTTTCTGTCTGCTATATACACCATGTGTTGCGGCCATTGCGGCAGTTAAAAGAGAAGATGGCATTAAAGGGGCAGCTGAACTGATGATCTTCCAGTGTGCAATAGCCTGGCTTGTTTCCTTGCTTGTAAAGATCATTCTATCGGCATTTGGTTTATAAGCTGAAAAAAGGCGATTTTCATTGAAAAAGCCTTTTTTTTCTGATATGATACATGTGTTGTAGTCCCTCCTTAGAGGGGATTATAACCGCTCAGAAAAGGTTTAAGTATCCCTTGATCACCTTAATGGCGAGTCTGAATCTAAATAAAGGAGGTGCACTATGTACGCAATTATCGAGACTGGTGGCAAACAGCTTAAGGTTGAAGAAGGCCAGACTATCTATGTTGAAAAACTGGATGTTGAAGAAGGCAAGAAATATACATTCGACAAAGTTGTTGCACTGGAAAATGGTGACTTAAAACTTGGTACTCCTTACGTTGAGGGTGCTAAAGTTACCTGTAAGGTTGAAAAACAGGGTAAGGCTAAGAAGATCATTATCTTCAAGTACAAACAGAAAGTTGGTTCAACCAGACGTAAACAGGGTCATCGTCAGCCATACACCAAGTTAACTGTAGAAAAGATCGGCTAATGATCAAAGCAATATACGAAGCAGATGGTGATCAGTATATCTCGCTTGCAGTAAGTGGACATGCTCAATATGGTGAGTATGGAAAAGATCTGATCTGTGCTTCGGTAAGTTCAATCATGTTTGGTTTCATGAATGCCCTTGATGCATTGGAAGAAAATATAGAGATCAAACAGTTGACTGACAAGATCATCGTAGTCAATCACAGCAGTTCGCAAATAGTTCAGAACTATTTCGAACTGGTATTAATGCAATTAAAGACTATTGAAGAATCCTATGGAGACTTCATTAAAGTAGAAAGGAAGTAAATCACATGAAATATGTATTGAATATTCAGTTCTTCGCTTCTAAAAAAGGTGTTGGTTCAACTAAGAACGGACGTGATTCTGAATCAAAACGTTTAGGTGCAAAGTTATCTGATGGCCAGTTCGCAACAGCTGGTTCAATCATCTACCGCCAGAGAGGCACAAAGATTCATCCTGGAACAAATGTTAAAAGGGGTGGCGACGATACTTTATTCTGTCTGATCGACGGTGTTGTAAAATATGAACACTTAGGAAAGAAGAGAACTAAAGTTTCTGTCTATCCTGTAGCTTAATTCATGAATCTAAAGCCCCTGATGGGGCTTTTTTAAAACACTATGCAATTTATTGATAAAGTTAAATTAAAACTGAAAGCAGGAAATGGCGGCAATGGTATTGTCGCTTTTAAACGTGAGAAATACAATCCATTAGGTGGCCCATCGGGTGGCGATGGCGGCAATGGCGGTTCGATCATTTTTAAGGTCGATACCAATAAATCGACCTTGCTGGATCTTAGGTTCTCCAAGATGATCAGAGCTGAAGATGGTGAAAACGGCAAGGGAAACAATATGTATGGAGCATCAAGAGATGATGTTATAGTCAGAGTACCTTTGGGGACCATCGTCAAGGATCTTGACAGTGATGAGATCGTAGCTGATCTGAACACTCTTGATTCCTCAGAAGTTATCTGTCAGGGCGGCAAGGGTGGCAAAGGAAACTTTCATTTCAAGTCATCGCGCAACAATGCGCCAGATTATGCCACTTTAGGAACCCCAGGTCAGGAAAGAAACGTACTGGTAGAACTGAAGCTTCTTGCGGATGTCGGACTTGTCGGTTTACCTTCTGTTGGAAAATCAACACTCTTGTCAGTTGTATCAAATGCCAGACCGGAGATTGCTGATTATCCTTTTACAACTCTCAAGCCTCAGTTGGGCATGGTAAAAGTAGGTGATTCATCATTTGTTATGGCGGATCTGCCAGGTTTGATTGAAGGCGCTTCAGAAGGAAAAGGATTGGGCCATGAATTTCTGAAACATATCGAAAGATGTCGTCTGATCTTACATGTTCTTGATATGGGCAGAGAAGATCCGATCAATGATTTTGAAGTTATCAATGAAGAACTTAAGAAATATCCCGGAAATCTTGCAACACGTCCACAGATTGTCATAGCCAATAAGATGGATCTTGATAATGCACAAGAGAATCTTTCTAAATTCAAGAAGAAGTATCCTGATCTTGATATCTATGAAACGACAACGATCATTAATGAAGGATTGATGCCTGTTCTTTATAAGGCAAAGGATATGCTTAAAGATCTGCCACAGTTTCCACTCTATGATCCTAACAAGACTGATAAGAAGGTTGTTTATACCTATGAAGAACCTAAGGAGTTTGAGATCCATAATGAGGGAAATGGCGTCTGGAGAGTTGAAGGCGATAAAGTAAGAAGATTATTCCTTAATACTAACTTTAAGGATGATGATTCGATCATGAGATTCTCACGAGCACTTTCAAAAATGAAGCTTGATGACGCTTTAAGAGAAGCGGGATGCCATGATGGCGATCAGGTATTTATCGAAGACTACAGTTTTGATTTTGTAGATGATGAAGATTAACAGGTAATAACCTGTTTTTCTGTATAGACAGACACTCTGTTGTATAATTGACTTATGATTGGTTTTGTAAGAGGAAAAGTTCATGCATATGGTATGGATTATGTGCTGATTGATGTTAATGGCATAGGATACCGTATTAATTTTTATCATCCGGAAGCACTTTCGATCGGTAAGGAAATGACGATCTATACCTACCAGAATGTCAGAGAAGATGAAATAAGCCTGTTTGGTTTTCTTTCACTCGCTGAATACGATCTTTTCATCAAATTGATTTCAGTCAAGGGACTTGGACCTAAAATCGCTTCCAATATCCTTTCAAGATCATCTGTTGAATCGATTGTGACAGCAATCGAAACAGGTGACATTGCCTTTATCAAACGGATGCCAGGCATAGGAAACAAGACGGCATCACAGATCATTCTTGATCTTAAAGGCAAACTTGTGGAAGGTGAAGATGTTCAAAGCAACGAGACCTTAAATGATGTTTCAGAAGCACTTAAACAGTTAGGCTACAAATCAGCTGAGATCAGACCTGTCATGAAGAAACTGGAAAAAGAAGAAGGTTCAACCGATGAGCTGGTAAGAAAAGCTCTCGCAATGCTCATAAAGTAAGAAATTATGGAAGAAAATAAAATATTATCTGCAGACAAACAGACACAGGATGATGATGCGAGTCTCAGACCCCAGACATTATCAGAATATGTAGGACAAAGTGATCTGAAAGAAAATCTTGAAGTCTTCATTAAAGCCGCAAAAATGCGTGATGAAGCTCTTGATCATGTTTTGTTGTATGGTCCTCCAGGACTTGGCAAGACGACAATGGCTTATATCCTTGCTAACGAAATGGGAACAAACATCAAGACAACGACGGGTCCGAGTATCGAAAAAGCCGGAGATCTGGCAGCAATCCTTTCATCTTTGCAGATGGGTGATGTCTTATTCATAGATGAGATTCACCGTTTGCCAAAGATCGTTGAGGAAGTTCTGTATTCCGCAATGGAAGATTTCTATATTGATATCGTTGTAGGAAAGGAAGAAGGAGCCAAATCAATAAGATTGGAATTACCACCTTTTACTCTGGTTGGTGCTACCACCAGAGCTGGTGCAATATCTTCGCCTTTACGTGATCGTTTTGGTATCACATCCAAACTGAACTATTATACCAACGACGAACTTGCTCAGATCGTCAGAAGGACCTCAAAAGTCTTCAACTGTGAGATCGAAGAAGAGGCAGTACATGAGATCGCTAAGCGTTCCAGAGGAACACCAAGAATAGCCAACCGTCTTTTCAGAAGAGTCAGGGATTTTGCTCAGGTCAGAAATGATGGCAAGATCGATCTGCTGATAGCTCAGGCAGCTTTGGAGAAACTAAAGGTCGATTCACTTGGTCTTGACGATGTTGATATCAGATATCTTAAAGGAATAATTGAAAGATTCAAGGGTGGTCCGGTCGGTGTTGAAGCAATCGCTTCAGCGATCGGTGAGGAGACTGTTACGCTTGAAGATGTCAATGAACCATATCTGTTGCAGATTGGCTTCATCAATCGTACCGCAAGGGGCAGAGTTGTAACGGAAAAAGCCTACAGACATCTGAATATCGATTATGAACAGAAGCTGTTTTGATTGGTGATTGAAATTAAAATTAATTGTATGTTAGAATAATTAAGCGTAAATGGAGGTAAGTATAAATGCCAAGAGAGTTTGTAACATTCAAATGTACTGAATGTGGTGAAGAAACATATTACGGTTCAAGAAATAAGAAAAAACATCCTGACAAGATGGAAATCAAAAAGTTTTGCCCTAAGTGCAATAAAATGACTACTCATAAGGAGAAAAAATAGGCTGATGCCTATTTTTAATTATCATGAAGATTGAGAGATTCGTTCTTGGTCCGATTCAGACCAACACCTATCTGCTTACTATTGATGATAAGGCTATACTTATCGATCCTGCCAGCAAGCCGGAGAAGCTGATTGAAATCCTTGGTGATAAAAAACTTCTGGCGATCTTGCTTACCCATGGACATTTCGATCATATCAAGGCTGTTGATGGCTTGTATGAGAAGTATCATTGTCCTGTCTATCTCAACAGCGCCGACGAAGCTTTAGCCAGAGATAAGTATTCGGGACACGAATTTGGACTGGTTGCATATATCAGCTGTCCGATTACAGATCTTAAAGATGGCAAATACGAAATATCTCCTTTCAGCTTTGAAGCCATCAGTACACCAGGGCATACGCCTGGATCAATGATCTTTGTCTTTCAAGACGCGATCTTTACCGGCGATACATTGTTCAGGGGATCAGTTGGACGAACTGACCTGCAAGGAGGCAATGGCGCACAACTGAAACAATCACTTAAAGTGTTTTCTGGCTTTACATCCGATTATCTGATCTATCCGGGACATGATTTACCAAGTACCTTATCATATGAATTAGCCAATAACTGGTATCTCAGAAATTAAGTTCATTTGAAAAAATGAACTTTTTATTTAGGATTTTTCCTTTTTCTTTTGAATTATGTATTGAGGAAGAAAAATGGAAGAAAGATTATTGGCTCTGTTAAGACTTGCACTGAAATACAATGCTACTGATATTCATTTTAATATGCAATATCAGGATGTCAGTATCGAAATGAGAATCGATGGACTATGTCGTAAAGTTAAGGGAAAGTTTGAAGATTATAAACTGATCAGATATCTTCAGTATCTTTCCAATCTTGATATTGGAAATATCATGACGCCACAGACCGGACAATTTGAAATGGAAGTGGATGGAAATCTTCTTTCTTTGCGTTTTGCGGTGATCAGTAAACTCAATTACACAAACGGTGTCTTACGTATCCTTAATTCCCGTTTGAAGATCTGTGCTGATAATCTTTCTCTGATTGAAGAACAGAACAGTTATTTCAAGTCGCTCTTACGTAAGAATTGCGGTCTTGTGCTGTTTTCCGGACCGACCGGTTCAGGTAAGACTACAACCCTTTATTCACTTTTAAAGAGTGTTAAAAACAAGAAGATTTATACAATAGAAGATCCGATCGAAGTATATCATGATGAATTCATCCAACTTTCCGTCAATGAAGCCAGAGCTTTTGATTATGCGGAAGGGGTAAAGCAGATCTTGAGACATGATCCTGACATCATTATGATCGGTGAGATCAGGGATGATAAAGCCGCCAAGATTGCTGTTGTTGCAGCCAATACCGGACATCTGGTTTTATCAACGATTCATACTTCCAGGGCTTCCAGCAGCATTTCCCGTATGGTTGAACTGGGTGTCAATGAAGATCATCTCTATGAGAATCTGATCTGTGTTTCAAACCAGAGGATGATATATGATCGTTCCAGAAGGAAAAAGATCGTTCTTTATGAAGTGATGGATCGTAAGGAAATAGAGTACTTTCGTAAAAACAAAGAAAACTCACCATATTTTGTGGATATTGAAAAACAGCTTCTAGCAGGAGTCAAAAATGGTATTTTCGGTGAAGAAGTTCTTTAAACAGACACTAGACATAGAAGATATTTCCTATCTTTCCAGGCTCCTGGAAACAAAACTGCCGATAAGTTCTTGTTTTGATTTACTTTCAAATAAGAAGAACGAAAAGATGTTTGAAGAGATAAAACATTCTCTTGATCAAGGCATGATGATCGAAAAGATCATTCCGGATTATCTTCCAGGAAAACTTAAGCCGTTTCTGCTTTCACTTCTTACTACTTTGTCTTTTGAGGAATCACTAAAGCTTTCGCTTGATTTCTATGAGAAACAGGAAGAAAGCAGAAAGAGTCTTCTGAATTCAATTGCGTATCCTTTGATCATATTCTTTATTGCGATAACTTCACTTTATCTGTTTGATCTCTACGGTATTGATTCGATCTTTTCACTTATCGCATCTTTTGATGCTCAGATCGAACTATACAGTCAGATCAGAGTGGTCTTTCGTATCTGTATCAATGTAATCTACTATTCTGTTCTGATTATCTTTCTTTTGACGATCATCTATACCGATCAGAAAAGAATAGTTTATCTATATATTTTTGTATCAAGATATTTTCCTAATTCAATCTTTAATATCTATTATTCTGACGAATTCATGTCGCTGTTTCTGATCTGTGTCAATGCAGGTTACAAGACCAGGGAAGCATTGCAGATCCTGAAAAGTATGAAAAGCAAGCCAGTCATTTCCTTTCTGGCTTTTCATCTTGATGAAAGCCTGATGGAAGGTGAGACACTCAAGGAAGCAACACGAAAGAAGTACTACGATTCTTCTTTATCACGCTTTATCAAGATCGCAAATTATACCAGTGATTTTTCCGGTGTCATTACTTCCTATACACTTTTGGCCAAAGAAAAGATCAGAAACAGAATGAAAAGATATTCCCGAACAATCCAGTTTGTTACCTATCTTTTTATTGGCCTGATAGTTGTTTTCATCTATCAGATCCTGTTTATGCCTATGAATGCGATCAGTTCACTATAAAGGAGGTATGTGTGAATAGAAAAGGTTTTACATTATTAGAAATGGTTGTGGTAGTTATTATTGTATCCATCCTGTTTCTTTTAACGATCCCTAATGTTTCAAAGGTCATTTCTTCGGTTGATTCCAAGGCCTGTAAGGCTTTGACCAAAGTTGTTGATTCCGCAATCGTGCAATTCAGACTCGACTATGGAAGTGATCCTAATTCACTTAGCGATCTAGTCAACGGCGGTTATCTGGAAGCTGATCAGACCAGCTGTTCCAACGGCAATGCTTTAACGATCATCGATGGTCACTGTGTCATCAACTAAGGGATTCACGCTGATCGAACTACTTGCGTGTATGCTGGTGATATCGATCATGTTATTACTGAGCCTGAGGAATTATAGTGAACTGAAACTTGATCACTATTATTTCATGAATGACTATCTGGAATGTCAATCGCTTGCGATAAAGAATCGCAGTGAACAGTCTTATCAAAGAGGAATCTATTTTAATTCCATGGGACATATCAATCAGGCAAGGACAGTAACGATCGCAAATCATGATATCGTTGTGCATCTGGGAAATGGCTATGCAACGATCAGATAGAGGATTTTTTCTGCTTGATAGCTTATTGAGTATCTTTATCGTATCTGTCATCTGTATTCTGTGCTTTACCATCTACAATCTGATCGAAAAATACGAAGAAGGATACTTCAGTTATCAGGAAACATCAAACGAAAGGATCGAGTCGATCTTGAATTCACTTGAAGAATGTGAGGGATGCCTAGAAGATGAATATGATTAGAAATCTTGCCGGACTCATCATCACCTTGAGTATGTTGCCGATCTGTTGTCTTTCGTTCAGATTTGCCAGCAATATTCCTTTTTCCTATAAGGAGATCAATGATGAACTGGCTTTATTTCAGCTTAGAGAAACCATGCTGATCGCCTATGATCTGCAATACAGTTTTGATCAGCTGGACTTTATCTATGCCAACAAGGAATTCAGACTTTCGCAGGTAAATAACAGACTGATCTTACAGCCGGGAACTCAGATCTTTCTTGATGATATCGATGAAGTCTATTTTGAAAAAAGAAACGGATGTATCTATGTACACTATCAAAGAGATAATAAACAGTATGAAAGGATATTATGCAAAGAGGGGATTTATATCGACAGGTTTTCTGATTGTGATGTGCTCACTGATGAGCCTGATAGCACTCAAGAGTGACTATATCTATAAAGCAGACAGAGTATATCGCAATCTGCAGGAAAGTGAGGAAGTTTTTGAGATGGAAGCACAGGTGCTCAATCGATTCAAATGCATGTTGCTGCAGAAGGCGGAAATTGAAGATTTCTCGACAGGATCGCTATATGTGGAAGTTGCTTCGACAAACGATGGATACCGACTCTTTTTTGCTGAATATGTCATGAATGTGACAGTTTACGATAAACTGATTGTAAGTTTCAATACGAATAAAGCCTGAGTTTTGCCAAAAGGGAAGTTCATAATATACAATAGTAAAATAGCAGAGAGGTATTAATATATGTTGAACTGTACAGAAATTAAGCCTGGTCAGTGTTTTACCTGGGAAAATGAATTATATCAGTGCATTGATATCCAGCTGAATAAGACGGCCATGGCTAAGATGAAAGTTAAAGTAAAAGTAAAACAGCCCAAGACTGGTGTTGTCAAGGAACTGTCTCTGATCGGAAGTGATCAGGTTGGTGAAGCTTATCTGGATAAAAGACCAATGCAATTCCTTTATGATTCAGGCGATATGGAAGTGTTTATGGACACAGAAACGTTTGAACAGATCGAGATCCCTAAAGAGAGACTGGAATGGGAAATGAAATTTCTTATTCCTAACCTTGATGTCAATATCACCTTCTATGAAGGAGAAGTACTTGGTGTAGTATTGCCTGATAAAGTTGACCTTGAACTGGTTGAATGTGAACAGGCAGTCAAAGGAAATACAGCTACCAGTGCACTTAAAAACGCTGTTACCGAAACGGGTTTACAGGTTAAAGTACCTCTGTTTATTGAACAGGGAGAAAAGATTACTGTTTCTACGGCTGATGGCAAATACTCAGGAAGAGCATAACAGCTTTTTATCCCACACCAGATTTTATAGAGGCAATATGAAGGAATTATGAATATATAATTCCTTTTTATTTAGTTTTTTCTTCTGAATAATAACTCTTACGATAGGCTGATGGAGTAACACCTACACTTCTTTTAAAGAATTTCACAAAGTAGTTGTTATCAAAAATACCAACATCTTCAGCGATTTGTTGAACACTTAATTGAGAAGAACGGAGCAATCTTTTTGCTTGTCTAATACGATAATTATTTAGATAAGCATTTGGTGTTAGACCAGTTTCTTTTTTAAACTGATTAATTAGATGACACTCTGAAACTCCAAGTCTTTCAGCTGTTTCTTCAATTGAGAGTTTTGTATTATAGTATGATTCAAAAAGATGAATAGCACAATAAACAACATTAGAATAACTTTTTTTCTTAAAACGATTGATTGCTTGAGCAAAGGTTTGAATCATACGCTCGTTTTCTTTGTACATATCATCACGGGAATTTAAATTTTTTATTATACGTGAACTTTTACCAGATATTTCGTCAATGATGATAGGTGGTAGACCTGCATTAATGGCAGCCATACGAACGGTAGAACGTGTTATACCTGAAGATACCTTTGAATCATTAGGAGAACCACCATATGAAACCATGTATTTTACATTATTGTGGATTTTGCGATAGCTATTAATCGCACCAACATCATCACCACGATATATTCTTTCCATCATTTCTTGTTCGATACGATAACGTTCATTAATTAAGTTTTCAAAGTTCTTTCTTTGATATTCCCAACCTTTTACTCTTGATGATTTTTCGTTGTAGTTATATTCTTGATGGAAACTGCTTGCATCAAAGCCGGTGCTGTTTAAAAGAACACGACAATCATGTAAGATATCCGCATCTTCCTTAAGTAAGTAATTATCGCGATATGCTTTATAATCAATTGTATTTAAATCATCAAGTTCATAGTTTTCTTTCAAAAGCTTGATACTTGCTTCAGTCATATCTTGATTAATATAAGGCCCAACAAAAATCAAATCTTTTTCTGTTTTGATTATTACAAAATTTATGAATAGATAATCTTGAATAAAAGATATAGTATTAACAGGAAGTTCTTTTGTGGTAGCTTTAAGATATGATTCTGTTAATTGTTTTTGGGCATTATGAAAATGGTGTTTCTTATAGAAAGAACTAATATCTTTATTGGAGTTTATAAGCATTACAGATATACCTGTAAGTTCACTCATAAAATTACATGCATCATTTAATGTCATAAATAGCTATAAAACTTTAATAAATTACTATTTTATATAATAAAATTCTATCATAAAGCGTTTTCATTTTGTTACATTAATGGTGTTCAAGGCAGCAGATATGCCTAAATACTTAAAGGAGAGAAATATTTATTATGGCAAAAGACTACAAAGCTTTAGCTGATGGCGTCATCGCAAACGTTGGTGGTGTCGAAAACGTTGAATCATTAGCACATTGCGTTACTCGTTTACGTTTCAAATTAAAAGATGATGCAAAAGCTAATATGGAAGCATTAGGAAAAGTTCCTGGTGTTATTAAAGTGTTAACTGCTTCTGGACAATTACAAGTTGTAATTGGTCAAGACGTTGGTGAAGCTTATGATGCAATTCTAGCTAACTATAATGTTGCCGCTGGTGGTGAAGTTGATGCAGATCCAGCAGATACAAAGAAAGATGGTAAGAAAGTTGATATCGCTGGTTCATTAGCTGATATCGTATCTGGTATCTTCCTTCCATTCATGTCTGCTTTCATGGGTGCAGGATTATTAAAGGGTATCTTAGTATTACTTACTACTTTCAATTTATTACCAAAAGACAGCACAACTTATTCAATTCTTTATGCTGTTGCTGATGGTACATTCTATTTCTTACCAATGTTCTTAGCTTATTCAGCTGGTAAAAAGTTTGGTGGCAACCCATTTGTTACAATGGCTATTGCTGCTGCAATGTTATATCCTAACTTTGCTGCTTTAAGTTCTGCTGAGAATGTTAACTTCTTAGGTATCCCTGTAACAATGATTTCTTATTCAAGTACAGTATTACCTATTATCGTTGCTGCATGGTTACAATCTGTATTAGAGAAATTCTTAAATGCTAGATTACCAAAGGTTATTCGTTCAATCTTTGTACCTCTGATCGTTATGGTTGTTGTATTTGTATTAGTTGTTCTAGTTGTTGGTCCGGTTACAGATATCGCTGGTAAAGCAATTGCTAATGCTATCAAGGCTGCTCTTGATTTCGCACCAGCTATAGGTGGCTTCTTAATGGCTGCTTTATGGCCAGTAATGATCATCTTCGGTGTTCACTGGGGAATGGTTCCAATCGTTATGAATAACCACGCAGTATTAGGTTATGACTACATTCTTCCTCTTACTGTTGGTACTAACTTCGGTATCGCTGCTGCTGTATTCGCTATCTCTTTAAAATCAAAGAAAGCTGAAACTAAAGAATTAGCTGGTACTGCTGCTGTCTCTGCCTTCGTTGGTGGTGTTACAGAACCTGCAATTTACGGTATCTTAATGAAATGCAAGAAAGTATTCGCTGTAGTATTACTCGCAAACGGTATCGGCGGTGCAATCTGTGGAATCATGCATGTAACTAGAGATGTAATGATTACAGTTAACGGCTTAACACTTCCTGCTATCGCTGCAGTATATGGTCCTTGGGGCATTGTAGCTATCGTTATTTCGATTATTGCTGGATTTGCTGCCGGTTACCTAGTATTTAATGATAAAATGATGGAAGAATAATTGATTTATGGAGGTGGAATAACATGTTCGATCAAATGAGTCTTTATCCAGAGACAAATTCAAGAAGAATTGCTCTAACTCAGGATGGCATGTGGAATTTCCGCTTTGATCCAGAATCAATTGGAGAAGAACAAAAGTGGATGAATCATCTTGATTCATCCATTTCTATTCCAGTGCCTGCGAGCTTTGCGGATTTGTTCACAGACCAGTATTCAAAGAATTATTGTGGTGATTTCTGGTACGAAAAAGATATGTTTGTACCTAACTTTGAAGGAAGAGTACAACTTAGATTTGGCAGTGTTACACATCGCTGTACAGTTTATGTCAATGGCAAGGCTGTTGTATCACATGAAGGTGGTTTTTTACCAGTACTTTGTGATGTGACAGATTATGTTAATAAAGGAGAAACTAATTATATTGCTGTAAGAGGCAATAATGAATTAAATGAATCTAGTCTTCCTTGTGGTGCTGTTAAAACATTAAATGATGGTACAAGAATTGCTGCTCCGTATTTTGATTTCTTCAACTACGCAGGAATTCAACGTTCAGTATATTTAGTATTTATTCCTGAAGAACATATTCAAGATTACAATACAGTTATTAGTCTAGAAAATGATAAAGCATACGTAGATTATGAAGTATTTACTAATGGTAATAATGATGTAGTTGTTACTTTATGTGATAAAGAAAATAATGTTGTATGTAAGGCACAGGGTAAAAAGGGACAACTTCAAGTTGAAAAACCTCATTTATGGAAAGTTAGAAATGCATATCTTTATTCTCTAAAGATAGAAATTAAAGATGGTGAAAAACTAATTGATGAATATAACGCAAAGATTGGTTTAAGAACAGTTAAGATTGATGGTACAAAAATTCTTGTGAATAATGAACCAGTTTATCTTAAAGGTTTTGGTAAACATGAAGATTTCGATATCATCGGCAGAGGCTTTAACTATCCACTTGTAAAAAGAGATTTTGAATGTATGAAGTGGACTAATGCGAATTGTTTCCGCACAAGTCATTATCCTTATGCTGAAGAGTGGTATCAATTTGCGGATGAAGAAGGCTTCTTAATTATTGATGAAGTTCCAGCTGTAGGTATGATGCGTTCTACTCATAATTTCGCTGTTGCAGGTATGGGACAATATACTTATTTCTTTGAAACACCAACGGTTCCTGAATTATTAAAGAACCACTTATTACAAGTAGAAGAAATGATAGAACGTGATAAGAACCATCCGAGTGTCTTTGCTTTCTCATTATTTAACGAACCTGAAACAACAAGTACATACTCACATGATTATTTTTCAAAAGTGTTTGAAAGAGCTAGACAGCTAGATCCTCAACATCGTCCGATGACTGGTGCTTTTGAAAAGAATAGTGCACCTGAAAAATGTCAGTGTTATATGCTTTGTGACTTTATGTGTTTGAATCGTTATTATGGCTGGTACATTAGTGGCGGCCCAGATATTAATGATGCAATAGATAAATTCCACGACGAAATGAAACGTTGGCAAGCAAAAGGTCTCAATGTTCCATTTGTGTTTACTGAATTTGGTACAGATACTTTAGCTACAGAACACAAGCTTCCAAGCGTTATGTGGTCACAAGAATATCAAAATGAATATTTAGAAAGAAATTTCGAAGTATTTGATACTTATGATTTTATCCAAGGTGAATTAGTTTGGAACTTTGCGGATTTCCAGACAACTGAAGGAATATTCCGTGTTAATGGAAATAAGAAAGGTGTCTTCAATAGAGAAAGGCAACCAAAAGACGCTGCTTTTGTTTTAAAGAAACGTTGGGCAGATAAGTAAAAATATACATCAGAAAGAGGATGATTTTTCTTTCTGATTTTTTTAAATTTACAAGGAGAAAACTACTATGGAAATGACAATGCGCTATTATGGTTCTAAGTTTGATACTGTTACTTTAAAACAGATTAAACAGATCAGATATGTTACAGGTATTATTACTACTTTATATGACAAACAACCTGGAGACTTATGGACCAGGGATGAAATAAGAGCCTTAAAAAAGGAAGTAGAAGATGCCGGTCTACATATCTCTGGTATAGAATCGGTCAATGTCTCTGATGCCATCAAGACAGGCTCAGAAGATAGAGATAAGGATATCGATACCTATATTGAATGTTTAAGAAACCTGGGAGAAGAAGATATACATCTGGTCTGTTATAACTTCATGCCTGTCTTTGACTGGACAAGAACAGAATTAGCCAGAGTAAGAGAAGATGGTTCTACTGTCTTGGCTTATACGCAAGATGCCGTAGACAAGCTTGTGCCAGAAAAGATGTTTGAATCGATATCATCTGATATGAATGGCACAATAATGCCAGGATGGGAGCCGGAAAGAATGGCCAGAGTCAAAGAGTTATTTGATCTGTATAAAGATATCGATAATGAAAAGCTTTTTGAGAATCTTGTCTATTTCTTAAAAAGGATCATGCCTGTATGTAATGAATATGATATCAAGATGGCTATTCATCCTGATGATCCGGCCTGGAGTGTCTTTGGCCTTCCTAGAATTATCATAAACAAAGAAAACATCAATCGCTTAATGAAAGCTGTAGATGATCCTCATAATGGTGTAACCTTCTGTTCAGGCTCCTATGGAACAAATCTGAACAATGACTTACCTGATATGATCAGATCCTTAAAGGGAAGGATCCATTTCGCTCATGTCAGAAACCTGAAGTTCCATTCTCCAGACAACTTTGAAGAAGCTGCCCACCTATCTGAAGATGGTAACTTTGATATGTATGAGATCGTCAAAGCCTTA
>CAMNFQ010000005.1 GCA_946537295.1 uncultured Bacillota bacterium | reverse complement strand
CGAAACATCTGTCACGATATGCATTTATTCTTTGAGTTAATACCACAATTATCGCCGGTGCTGTTTCACATACAGGAGGATCTATAACTTTATTAATCTTCTTTAATGTATCTGAATCATCCACTGCAATAAAACTGGTTGTCTGTTTATTACATCCTGATGGAGCAGCTATCCCAGCTTCCATTATCTTCACTAAATCACTCTTAGGCACCGATTTAGAGAGATATTTGCCTCTATAACTGTGCCTATTATGGATCGCTTCTATAACGTTCACTACGCCACCCTCCATTCACTATTGCCCATAGATCCTGTAGATCAGATAGTTTGACAAACGATATGGCAAGATCTTCAGCAGAAAAACAATAATCTTGTATTGTATTCCAACAGTGTATAGTGGCTTAACCATCTTTCTTGTAGCAATCTCATAAATATACTTGCCAACAATTTTGGCATCGACACCGCCCAGTTCATCTTTTTCCATTCTTTCAACAGATCTTGTGATTCTTCCCTGGTACAGATCGTCTCCATCAATACATTTTTCTCTGGCTTTGGTAAAACCGGTATGAGTATCACCAGGCATAATCGCACAAACACTAATGCCAAAAGGACGTAATTCATTTGCTAATGCCAGCGTATAGGAATTAATAGCTGCCTTACAAGAAGAATAGTAGGTCTGAAATGGGATAGATGCTACTGCAGCAACCGATGAGATATTAATGATTCTTCCCTTGCTTTGTCTAAGATACGGGATGACACTTCTGTTCACATTGTCCATTCCAAAGAAATTGACATCAAATTGTCGTTTTATATCATCAGCTTTACTGAATTCGACTGCCCCAGAAATTCCAAAACCGGCACAATTGATCACCAGATCAATCTTCCCTTCTTCCTTCATGACATATTCAATAGCCGCTTTGACTTGCTTTTCGTCTGTTACATCACATTTGAGATGTTTGATTTCAATGTTATCATTCTCTCGACGGGATAATTCGTAAACTGTATATTTATCTTCAGCAAGATAATGTGCTGCCCAAAGGCCAATACCTGAACTTCCGCCTGTTACTATTGCGATCTTTTTATCCATATTATTTAATCCTTATACTATTTCAGAACAAATTCATTATACCTTAATGATGTATAATTTGATTATGAACAGCTATCAATCATATTATCCTAGACCAATGTTAAAAAGAGACTCTTTCTTTTCACTTTGTGGTGAATGGAATCTGAATGGTAAAACAATAATTGTTCCTTTTCCTCCTCAATCCAATCTTTCCGGATATCAAGGTGATATGGAACATCTGGAGTATACAAAAACATTCAGTTTGCCAGAAGATTTCTATCATAAGAATGATAAAGTGATCCTGCATTTTGGAGCAGTAGATCAACTTTGTGAAGTTTACCTTAATAACCATTTAATAACAAAACACGAAGGAGGATATCTGCCTTTTTCGATTGATATAAGTGATGTTATTGAGGATAACAATCAGCTTAGAGTGATTGTTACAGATACACTGGATACTTTTTATCCCTATGGTAAACAAAGCAAGAAACCATCCGGTATGTGGTATACACCAGTATCCGGGATCTGGCAAAGTGTCTGGATCGAAGCATATGATGCAAAAGGTATTGATGATCTTAAGATATCTACCACAATGGATACTTTGAAGATCCATATAGAATCTTTAAGCAAAAACTTCGCAGTTAGTTTTGAAGGATACAATAATTCTTTTAATACCAAAGATATTGAGATCAAGATCGATAATCCTCATTTATGGAGTACAGATGATCCTTATCTGTATACCCTGAAGATCAAAACTGCTAATGATGAGATAGAATCCTATTTTGCACTGAAACAGATACAAGTTAAAGAAATAAATGGTGTCAAACGATTCTTCCTTAACAACAAGCCGGTATTTATCAACGGATTACTTGATCAGGGATATTTTAAAGACGGTATCTTTACCCCTGAAAAAATAGAAAGCTATGAAGAAGATATCGTTGGTATCAAACAGCTAGGATTCAACTGTTTAAGAAAACACATCAAGATCGAGCCTGAAGCTTTCTACTATTATTGTGATAAAAACGGTATCCTTGTCATCCAGGATATGGTCAATTCCGGCGACTACAGTTTTATAATCGATACCATTCTTCCGACAATTGGAATTACAAATGTCAGAAAGAAGATCAAAGATCAGAAACGCTATGATTTCTTTGTTCAACATTGTAAAGATACTATCAGTCATCTGAGTTCTCATCCTTGTATCATCGGATACACCATCTATAACGAAGGTTGGGGTCAACAGAATGCTTCCGAGGTTTATGAAATACTCAAACCGCTAGATAATGAAAGACTGTTTGATTCCACCTCAGGATGGTTCTTTGATGACAAGAGCGATTTTGATTCTTATCATATCTATTTCCGTAATAAAGTATTGAACACAGGAAAAAGAGTTCTTTTACTGTCAGAATGTGGTGGCTTTATCAGAAGCGTGAAAGATCATAGCCCACAAGGTAAGAAATGGGGCTATGGCAAAGCTGAAAGTGAAGAAGAACTCACTTCCCTGATCATCAACATGTATGAAAAAATGTACAAACCATCTATCATAAATGGCCTTTGTGGAGCCATCATGACACAGATCAGTGATGTCGAAGGAGAAATAAACGGGCTCTATACCTATGATCGTCAGGTCTTAAAAGTCAATAAAGAAAAGATCCTGCAGGCAAATCAGGATCTTCAGCATATCTATGAAAAACAGTGTATCTGATCATTCTACCTTGCAGGCAGATTCACATTCCGATTGTAATAACGAAATATCGATATGATCTGAAAACCACTTTTCCAGATTTTCTGTACTCTGGTAATATGGCAGATCATCATTGCTTCCCGGATCAAGGTAGGCAGCTACTTCACCATCAATATAGATAAACATTGATGGTGTATAGGATACCCTATCACTGATCGAATTACTCTCAGAAAAGAAATCACTTAGTTTTACAGCATACATGTCTATGCTGTTTTTTTCACTGAACTCTTTAACATATGGATAGAAAGAGGCACATGATACGCAACCAGGAAGATAGACATAGGCTGCAAAAGTTTTCTTTTCTTCTTCCATCTGTTTAAGCATTTCAGGATTTTCAATAACAATAAAATCATCCATATCAGCAGGGTCGTTCTTATTATCAGTTCCCGATTCGTTGATCTGTGTCAATGAATCAAATACGATCGGATGATAGTCTACTGATGAAAAATTATAGTAGATCTCACCATCTTCTTCATACGTCGTTTCTATCTTGTTGTTTCCTTCGTAATACCAGTAACCACCAGTGTTGTAGATCTTGGTTTCATCCCAACCTAGAGCTACCAGCATATTCTTGGTCATACCGGCATAGCCACCGCCACCGCACATCAGAAAGATATATTTATCCTTAGGAAAAAGTGATTCCAGAATATGCAGCGACTCTTTATAATTGGCAATATACTCTCCATTTTCATTCTGAGTAAATAAAGTCTTGCCACTATAAGTTGAACCAACTTCTGGTGGTAGACCAGTAACATTGCACAGATATGGAAAAGGTACAACTTCAAATCCTTTGACATATCCTGAAAGATAGGAATCACCACCGATCGCTTCATAATCAGCTTCATCGATCAGCATGCGCATATCTCTGTATACCGCATCATTTCTATTCAGATACTTGTCTATCGTTTTTTCGTTGATATTTCTGTCTATTCCCAGTTGCCCTCTCATACCATCTTCCAGTTCTGGCAAAGGTAAAGATACACTCTTACAGCCAGTAAGACAGATACATAGTAAAAATATCAGTGTTTTTAAGAAGTTTTTCATATCTTTTATTATAGTCTTTTGTGTTTGTTATTGCAGTTAATTAGTAAAACAGAAAACGCAGTTTCCTGCGTTATTCAAATATCAGAAAGTATAGACTCTCAATTGCTTCAGATCACTAAGCAATGAATCATCTCGTTTGATCAGCTTATCCAAATCATAGACATAATCACTTCTGTTGAAAATGGCCGCAAAACCATTAGGTATCGGCATATCTTCCTCAGGACCTTTCTTTATCTGTTCCAGATAATAGTTTTTATCAAGATCAAACATAAAACCAAGCATATGAAGGAAAACTGCACCATGTGAGACAATCAGCACATTGTCGTTTTTATCACATTCATTAAAGATTCTCTCATAGGTTTTTAAAACTCTATGTTTAAGCATCTCAAGATCTTCGCCACCGACATCTTTCCAGTCATATGTATTAAATCGGCGTTTATCGATCTCTTGCTGATGATTACTTATCGTTGCACCTTCAAAGCGACCGAAGTTAAATTCCTTTAAGCCTTTCAGACTTGTCAGTTTACAGTCTCGGCCTTTTAATATAATCTTGGCAGTATCGATACATCTTTCACTGGAAGATGAATAAGCTCGATTAAAATTAATATCTTTTAATGTTTCTCTGGCTCTATAAGCATCTTCAATACCTTTTTGAGTCAATGGCGAATCACACCAGCCCTGCATCTTGCCTATTTCATTAAACAGGGTCTGACCATGTCTTACATAATAAAATCTTACGGTCTTCATATGCTACCTCTCTCTTAATGAAGTTGGATCATTGATTACTGCTGGTTGCTATTCATGAAAGCTTCGATCTCATCAGGATCTTTGATGATCTCGGCAGAAAGAACTTCACATCCGGTACCGGTTATCAGAAGATCATCTTCAATTCTGATACCAATTCCTTCATCAGCTATATATAATCCCGGTTCATTGGTAATGACATTTCCTGCCTGAAGCGCTGTACCTAAACCGCCATCAATATCATGTGTATCTAAACCAAGATGGTGTGATACGGAATGGAAATAATATTCGGATACATCCTTTTTCAGACCATGAAGTGGAAGTTCATTTCGATAGAAATCAACCACCATCTTGTTCAGGTCTCGCATATTAGCGCCAACTCTGGCGTTTTCTTTAACGATCTGTTGAGCACGAAGGACGATCTGATAGATCTCCTTTTGTCTTTCGCTGAAATGTCCATTTGCCGGGAAAGTACGGGAAATATCTGCACAATAGTGATCGTATGTTGCACCAAGATCACAAAGGAAGAGTTCATCATCTCCTACTATCTGATTATTGTCGGAATAATGAAGGATCGTAGCTCTTTTACCACTGGCGGCAATCGTCTTAAAGGCGTTTTCATTGCATAAAGATTGAGCAAGTACAAAATTGAACACTCCTTCAAGAGACATTTCATTTATACCCGGCTTGATTGTTCTCATCATCTGCTGGATACCGATGTTGGTAGTATGGATCGCTTTTCTGATGCAGGAGATCTCATACTCATCCTTGAGCAGTCTTAGGCCTGCCATGATCGTAAACAGATCCTGAGTATTGATATATGGATATCTGTCTTTCAGTTTCTTGGCATATCGGCTAGCCAGTGTATCACTCTGTTCCATTTCATAATGCCAGAAGTCGAAGAAGAAACTGAAGGAACGTATCCTTCTTGTACGATTCATTAACGAAGCAATAACATCATCAAGTTCACTGATATCTCTGACATCTTCTATTTCGCTTATCTCACTCGCTTCTTCCTTTAGCATTCGTCCACCTACCCATCTGGCCATTGTTTCATCATATGGCTGGATGAACAGAGTCTGCCTGCTGATACCATCGATGGTATACATAAGTAAGACCATTTCTTCCTTATCTAAACCAGTCAGATAGTAGAAATTACGATCAACTGTAAAAGGATATGCCTCATCTTCTGAACGCATGGGAGCTTTACCAGAAAAAAGCATTACAGCAGCATTGTCTGAGATCGCCTTAAGAACTTTATTTCGTCTGTTAGAATATAGATTCATCTTCATCTTCCTTTCTATATGAAACTTTTACAATTCTTTCGTTCTTTATGCATTCGTCAACCATTGGTTGATAATCAAATAGTGATTCATAGTAAAGACATTTGTCTTCTTTTGGTTTTGTTACAGGATTCTTTGGATCAAAGATCGTACAGCAGTCTTCATATGGCAAGATACTAGTCTCATAGGTATCGATCTTCTTAGCTATATCAATGATCTCCAGTTTATCCATCATACAAAGAGGTCTGAGGATCAGCGTATCAGCAACCTTTCCAATCACACTGATCGATTCAGGAGTTTGTGAAGCGACCTGGCCGATCGATTCACCATTACTGATGACTTTGATCTTCCTGTTCTTACAGATCTGATCAGCGATCCTGTACATCATACGACGCATGATTGTGATGCAATATGGTTCATCGATATGTTTGTAGATCGCAAGTTGCAGATCAGTAAACGGAATAATGTGTACATTGACTTCTTCCTGGAAATAAGAAAGCTTTTCTGCCAGCGTAAGCACTTTATCCAAAGCCTGTTTGGAAGTATATGGTTCAGAGGCAAAATGAATACATTCAATCCGCAAGCCTCTTTTCATTGTCATATAGGCTGCAACTGGTGAATCGATGCCACCAGACATCATTACCATCGCCATACCATTGATACCGGTTGGATAGCCACCGCCACCTCTCACTTTTTCATCCATGACATAGATAAAGTCTCTATCAACGGAGATATAAATCATCAGATCAGGTTCATGAACATCGACAAGTAATGAAGTATTATGAAGAATATTGCCGGCAACCGCTCTGTTTATTTCATCAGAGCGTAAAGCAAAAGATTTATCATGTCGCTTGGTTGCGATCTTAAAAGTCTTGGCATTATGGTTCTTGGCAAGCTCAAGTGTCACCTTCTTAAGTTCATCCATATCTTTCGAAACCCTGATAGCACCAGAGAAATAACTATAACCAAAAATATTTTTTAGAGCCTTTTTTATCTCATCATAGTTTTCACCATTCAGTTTGATGAAAAGTCCATCATGAAGAGTGTTATAAGTCAGCGATGGAAAATCTTTGAGCCTTTTCCTGATATTGTTGGTAAGCTGTCTGGTAAACTCCTTGCGGTTTTTACCCTTAGTTGATAATTCACCATATCTGACGACCACATGGTCATATAACATTTCAAGCATATTTCTCTAATATCTCCTTCAGATTACTGATAAAATAATCGATTTCTTCCATAGTATTTGTATAGTCAAAAGAGACTCTTATCGCATAGTTTTCATCAATTCCTAATGAACTTAACGCTCTGTTTTCTTCATTCTTTCTGGAACCACAGGTTGACTTTGAAGAAACCATGATACCCCGATCATTCAAAGCATTCAATAACACCTCCGATTGCATCGGTGTTGAAATATTGATAAGTGTCGGTAAACCTGAACTGTAGTTGATTCTGATCGGATCACTTAGACTTTCCAGCAGATGAGCATTCATCTTCATGATCTTGTCATGATATTTTTCTTTATTCTCCAGTGCGATCCTGATAGTCTTAGCCAGTACAATGTTTTCTAAAGCATTGGAAGTACCACCTCTTAGTGAAAACTCCTGCTGACCACCGGAAATGATTGGTAAGAGTTCTACAAATTCTTTCTTCATCAGTGCACCAGAGCCTTTCAAGCCATGGATCTTATGTGCCGAAAAACTAGCCATGTCGACATTACTCAGATCTGCAGCTATTTTGCCAAGGCCTTGAGTTATATCAGAATGAAAATATGTGCCGCTATGTTTTTTGACAATCTTTGCGATACCTTCAATATCATTGATCGCACCAATCTCGTTATTTACCTGCATGATCGATACAAGCAAAGTATCATCTCTTAATGCACTTTTTACTGCTTCAGGTGTGATCTTTCCATCCTGATCAGGTTTCAGATATGTCACCTCATAACCAAATTCCTCTTCCAGTTGTCTGAAACTGTTATATGCGGAAGAATGTTCATAAAAAGAAGTAATGAGATGTTTCCTGTCTTTATGTTTAAAACACAATCCTTTGATCGCAAGTGAATTGGCCTCTGATGCGCCAGAAGTAAAAATGATCTCGTCTTTTTTGACACCGAGATATTCAGCGACCATTTTACGGGATTTTTCTTGCATATCATAAATAGCGACGCCATCATCATAAAGGGCATCGCTATTACAGTAGTATTGATCAAGAAGTTTCTTATACGTCTCTTTTACCATAGGATCCAGAGAAGTTGTTGAAACAGCATCAAGATAGACTTTCATCAGGCATTCTCCAGAATTTTTTCATCAGCATTATCCGGGAAGAGTGTTTCCATGCAGGTAATAGCTGTTTTTAATGCCTTGGTATATTCACCATTTAGATACTGGAACTCTGCTTTTGACAGTTCGCGATCAATCTCCGGGAAAGTTGAACGATATTTGTTTCCAAAGACGATTGCGTTTTCAACCATGACACTCATACCTACGACATTGTTGATGTTGTTATAGAACTTGTAGATGAAATCAATGGCTTCATCTAAGAGCTTATTCAGCTCTTCAATATTGATTGGAATCTGAGAAGTAGCTGTTCTGATCTGAGCAATATAATCTCTGGCCTTCTTAAGATCATTCTTATATGATTCATTGATTGTAGGCAGTTTATATTCTGCGATCTTGGTCTCAACTTCCGAGACGACCAGCTGCAATTTGGTAAGCTGGGTAATAGCTCTTGATTCACCATCGGTTGACTTATCGATAGTAGTTTTATAGGAATAGAGCTGTTTCATATCAGTTTCGATATCATTGTCCAGTTTTTCAACATCGCTAAGGATCTGTGATGCCGGTTTTATACATGAACCAAGATCTGAACTGATCTGTTTATATTCATCTTTGTATTTTGCGATATTATCACGCATCTGCTTAAGGATATCTTTAAGATTTCCTAACCCGAAGCGAGCTGAATCCTTATCATAGGCAACACGAACATAATACTCGACCTTTTCCATATCGCTGATGTGTTCATAAGCTCTTTCATTTGTCTCTCTGGCTTGTTTATATGATCTGTTTTCATCAGAAAGCTGTTCATTCAGCTGATTAAGCATATCCTTGGATTCAGTAATATTCTCCCTGATTCCATCAACCTCAGCCATTGTAAGTTTTTTGACATCATCACTTAGATCTTTTTCAATCTTGGCGATCTTATTATCGATATCAAGATGTTCAATGTAGACTCCTCTTTGTTTGGTAAGAGCCAGCTCACGTTTTGTCTCATCAAGCATCAAAGGAAGTACGCCCTTGGTATCCTTGATAAGCTTTGGTACAGCATTGGCAGAATTCTTGATCTCTTCAAGCAGAGCTTCAATCTTCTCCAGAGAATTTTCCGCGTTGATATAATCAGATGCATACATCATCTCTTCTGAATGCGAGAAAAGATCTTCACATTCCGACAGTTTATTCAGAAAACCGTCATAAGTGATCGAAAGCTTTTGAGAATTCTTATTGATAGTTGTCTTTACGACACGATATTTTTCTTTAAGTCTGGTTGAATATTCACGCTGTTCATTTTCCTGTTTGGAGAAGGTATTAAGGAAATCATCAATCTCCTTTACTTCTTTTTCGCATTCATCAAGCTTTTCTGAAACGCGAGACATTTCTTCTAAGGAATCCTTATATTTTATGTCATTGGCATTATCATCGGCATCATTGAGCATATTCTGGATCTCATTGATCTTTTTTTCGGTTTCTTCATACTTGCTGAAGTAGGCTTCAACCGATTTGCTTAATTCTTCGCTCTTTCTGGCCATAGCCTGAGCCTTATTCAGTTTGAAAGCCAATGGTACAGTCTTGACAGCAGTAAAACGTACATACAGCTCATCAAGCTGTTTCTTGAGATTTTTCTTGTGAGATTTTCTGATCGATATCAGTACAACGATTGCTACGACAAATATTACAATCCCTGCTATAATCAATATCTGAGTAGTCCTATCCATACAGGTTCATTTTACTATTTAAATAGCCTTTTTTCAATTGACTTCCTAGGTCCAATTTGCGATAATATTAAAGCACATAAATTTTATAGCAGCATGTAAAGTCACTGGTTTTGTATCAGTACCGGAAACGGAGATAAGTAGTCAAGCGCTATGATGAAAATCGAATACTGACACACCCAATGATGATTTACACCTGTACTTACTTAAGGAGGAAAAAACTTATGGCAAGAAACACAGGTCCTACTTGGAGAATATCCAGACGTTTAAACTTCTCTGTTCTCGAAACAGGTGAAGAGTTAACAAAGAGACCTTACATCCCAGGACAGCACGGCTCTCCTACAAAGCGCATTAAGCAGTCAAACTATGGCTTACAGAAAGCTGAAAAGCAGAAAATGAGACATATGTACGGCTTAAGCGAAAAACAGTTCTATAACACTTATGTTAAGGCTGTCAGAATGAAAGGTGTTACTGGTACTAACCTGTTCATCATGCTGGAATCAAGACTTGACAATCTCGTATACCGTATGGGATTCGCCAGCACCAGAAAACAGGCAAGACAGGTCGTATCTCATGGCCATGTATTAGTTAACGGTAAGAAGGTTGATATCCCTTCATGCCAGATCAAGCCTGGATCAGTTGTAGAGATCAAGGACAACTACAAGAACAATCAGTTCGTTGCAGAATCACTTGAAGCTACTACATCATTCAAAGATTTCGTTGAAGTTGACAAGGATGCCCGCAAAGGCAAATACGTAAGATTACCTGAAAGAAAAGAACTCAATCAGGAAATCAACGAACTGCTTGTTATCGAATACTACAACAGATAATCTTCATAAAGAACTCCTTAAATGGAGTTCTTTTTTTATAGTTGCCAAAAGAAAAGATGAACTATTTGTTCATCTCATCGAGTATTATCTGTCTGACCTCTTCTACGGCTTTATCAAGATCATCATTGCATACGATATGCTCATACATGTCTGTTTCTTTCAGTTCTCTTTTGGCCTTGGCGATCCTCTTCATGATCGTCTGTTCATCTTCAGAACTTCTTTCTCTTAATCTTCTTTCCAGTTCTTCGATTGAAGGCGGAACGATGTAGATACTCAAGGCATCAGGACATTTTTCCATGATCTGCTTTGCACCTCTTATCTCGATCTCCAGGATCACGTTCTTGCCTTCTTCTCTCATTCTCTCTACGTACTCTTTAGGTGTTCCGTAATCGTTATCGACAAAACGAGCATGTTCCAGCAGTTCACCATTCTTCACCGCTTCCACAAAACGTTTTTTAGAGACAAAGAAATAGTTGACTCCCTCTTTTTCTCCCGGTCTTGGCTGACGGGTAGTCATCGAAACAGAATAAGCCAGGTTAAGTTCTTTCATAGGCATCAGTTTTTCTAAGATTGTACCCTTACCTACTCCTGATAACCCGCTGTATACAATTAATAATCCTTTTTTCATACATTTATTCTACTACATAATCTAGAATATAAGTATGAATATCTTGTGTCCAAAATGTCGAAATATCCTCTATAAAGATGAAAAGACCTATAAATGTGCTCAAGGGCACAGTTTTGATATCGCCAAAGAAGGATATCTTAACCTCAATCTGAAGAATTCTAAAAATACCGGGGATAACCCTGAAATGATAAAGGCAAGAAAAGCGTTCTTAGAAAAAGGCTACTATGATTTTCTGAAAAACAAGGTCAATGAACTGCTTGATGAGAATGATTCATTGGTTGATCTGGCGTGTGGGGAAGGATATTATTCTTCAGGATTCATCTGTAAAGATAAGATCGGCATCGATCTGTCCAAGTCAGGATTAAAGATCGCTTCCAAAAGCGATAAGACAACTACTTATCTGCTTAATTCCATTTTTCATAACCCTCTGGAAGATAAAAGCGCTAGTAAGATCACGACGATATTTGCCCCAATTGCGAAAAAGGAGATCCTAAGGATCTTAAAAGATGATGGACGTTTTATTCTGGTAAAACCGGATGTGATGCATCTTTATGAACTTAAAAAAGCTATATACGATGATCCCTATGTGAATGAAGTTGAAGATATTCCTATTGAGGGCATGGAACTGGAAAAAGAGATCGCAATTCAAGAAAAAAGATCACTTGTGAAAAGCGATCTTCAAAATCTTTTTACTATGACACCTTATTACAATACGACATCAGCTTCTGATAAAGAGAAACTTGATCATCTTGACTCTCTGGATGTCAGTTTTTGTTTTCTGATTGATATTTACAGAAAGATCATTTAGGTTGTCCCTTAGTCTTCTTCTGAATGATTCTTACTGCCTTGGCAGCCAGTTCTAAAGGCATATGTCTGGCAATACCAAGCAGGATCTTATATCCCATTCCATCAATTATATAAGGCTTATTTGTTTCAAAAAGTCTATAACCACTAACAGCAGCATCTGTACTTGTTCTGGCAAAGCCCAGTTCATTGATCCTGAAATCTTCACCATCCGCAACCTTCCAGAAATCAGATTTAGTCGGTGCCGGACAGAGAACAGAAACTCTGATATTTTCCTTTTTGAGTTCTTCTCTTAAAGCCAGAGAGAAACTCATCACAAAGGCCTTGCTGGCATAATAGACAGCCATATATGGTCCTGGAACAAAGGATGCCACTGAACCAACATTGATGATATGACCAAAACCATTTTTCTTCATGTCCTTAAGAATATAGTAAGTCAGAGTGACCAGAGCTTTATTATTAAGATCGATCATATCCTGAAGTTTCTTGATATCGGCATCCTCAAACAATCCATAGTCACCAAAACCGGCATTATTGATCAGTACTGATACCTGCAGATCTTTTTCAAGACAATAATCATAGACCGCTTTAGGATCCTTGCTCAGATCACACGCAAAACATTCTACCTCAACATGATATTCTTCCTTGAATTCTTCCGCTATGTTTTCCAGAAGATCCTTTCTTCTGGCAACTAAGAGCAGATTATAGCCACGATACGCAAACTGTCTGGCAAATTCTTTGCCAATGCCACTGGAAGCTCCAGTAACCAATACTACTTTCATCATTACACCTCCAGAGAATCCGCATAGGATTCAATCTTATTCAAACGATGTTTCATACCTGATTTTGATATGACATCACCATATTTCTTCTGATAGAGATCACACAGTTCCAAAAGTGATGCTTCAGAATTATCCAGTCTCAGTTCAGCAACATTCCTTAACTTTTCCGGCAGCTTATCATATTTACCGCTTCTTTTGATTGTTTCGATCTTATTGATCTGCTTCTGCCCTGCTCTGATGATCTTTTCAACATTGGCGATCTCACAGTTATCGATACGGCTTAAGGAATTCTTGGCATCACGAATGATCCTTTCATCCTCAAAACGAAGTCTTGCATCAAAAGCTCTGATCAGGGTCAGAAAATCAGAAACATAGTCTGCCTTTTTCAGATAGACTACATAACGATTTCTTCTCTTGGCGATCTTGGCCTTGATTTCAAAACGGGAGATCAGTTTAACGATATAGTTGGCATATTCAATATCATGTAAAGATATTTCCAGATGATAGTTAGGATTATGAGGATCATTACAGGAACCATAGGCCAGAAATGCTCCAGCAAGATACGAGGCGGCGCAACAGTTCTTCATGAGTATTTCATAGTTTGGATGAGATTCAATACCACGTGATGAATACAAACCCAGTCCCGCTAAAATATCCGTACCATTTTCACTTATCTCGATGGTATAGACATTGTTTTTCTTAAGGTTGGTCTTTTTGATTATCTGTAAACTCGTCTCAACCGCAAAGAGTTCCTTAAGCAGAAACATCGTCCTTTTTGCTGTAGTAGGACTCTCGCTTCTGATGATCAGACCATAACTTCCTTTGGATATCGTCAAAGAACTGGTCAGTTGTATCAGAGCAGCAAGTTGTGCTCTCTTACAATGATCTTCCAGTTCCTGATTGGCTATTTCCTGTTTAATATCAGCAGTAAAAGACATTAAAGGATCCGCTCCATGATCTGTTTGAGTGCTGCTTTGATTTTAATTGGATCATGTCTGACAAGATTATTGTCAAATTTCAGTAAGGGATATTTGAAAACTTCCAGGCCACAATCACCGTTATCGACAACTTCAATCGAATTCTGTTGAGCATAACGATAGAGGATATTTTCCGGGATCCTGTCATTGTGCATCAGTACCATATCAACATCAGTGTTGTGATCTTTTAAAGCCTGAATATGTTTCTTAAGATCATAATTATATGTTTCATTAGATTGCGTCATACAGTTGGCAATATAGATCTTATGAGCCTTAGAAGCATTGATAGCCTCATTGATACCTTTGATGATCGTATTAGGCAAGATCGAAGTATATAAAGATCCGATACCATATATAATCAATTCAGCATTATGAATAGCCTCGATCGCTTCGACATTGGCATCCACTTCCTGCTGATAGAATACTTTTTCTATATTATGGATTAAACTTGGTATATTAGCTTCACCTTTAACGATCGTACCATCATCCATTTGGGCGAACAATGTAACATTCTGCAAAGTTGAAGGAATGATCTCCCCTTTTACCTGAAGCATTGTGGATGTGATCCTGATCGCTTCATCAAAAGATCCGGTCATATTAGTTAAAGCCGTTAGGATCAGATTACCCAACGAATGACCGGCAATATCCATATTGTCTTCACCTTCAAAACGATAATTCATCAGTTCATGAAGAAGCGGTTCTGAATCAGAAAGTGCCAATAGGACATTTCTTATATCACCCATCGCCGGGATCGTATAACGTTTTCTCAATCGTCCTGTTGATCCACCATCATCTGCAACAGTTACGATAGCGGAGATCGAAGTATTCTCAAGATCCCTGATGCCACTTAAAATCGTGGATAAGCCATGTCCTCCGCCTATTACTACTATGTCGTTCATGTTATTTAAGTTCCCTGTGCGTCAGATAGCACATATATTTGTCTTTATAGTGATCGTAAAAATAGTTGGCAAGCGTCACACTACGATGCTGGCCACCGGTACATCCTACACAGATTGTCAGATGTCTTTTTTCTTCATTATCATAGGCCCTGAACATAAAATCGAGATAAGCCAGAGCTTTCTTGATATAGCGCTGTGTCAACTTTGATGAAAGAACGTAATCGCTGACCGGCTTATCGTTACCTGTCTTATGTTTCAGTTCTTCAACGTAAAAAGGATTATCCAGCATCCTGACATCCAGTATGACATCAGCATCATCAGGAAGACCGTTCTTGAAACCAAATGATTCAAAAGTGATCGCCAGATTATTGAAATCATCATAATCCAGGATCTTATCAAGTTTTTCCTTGTGCTGTTTAACGGAGAGATTAGTCGTATCGATAATGTGAATATTTCTCTTTCTGAATTTCTTCAGGATGTTTTTTTCAATATCGACCGCTTCTTCCAAGGTTGCTGCAGTGTTTGCGACGACCAGCGGATGAACCCTTCTGGTGAATTTGTAACGATTAATTATGACTTCCTTGCTGCAGTCTAAAAGAATAAGTTTTACATCAAAATCTGAATTGGAAAGCAGATGTGAAAACTTATCAAGATCGCTTAATCCGATTGTGAGAGCTACCTTGTCGTATTTGATGGAATTATTGCTTTTGATGAGTTCCAGAAGATCTCTGAGAAGTTCTACCGGATACTGGTCTATACAGGTATAGCCCATATCTTCCAGAATGTTGGAAGCAGTAGATTTTCCCGCTCCTGAAATACCACTTATCAGTACCAGTTTTTTCATGATTTCATTATATAACACATTTTATGGTGTATCTTATTTAAATGAAAGGTGTTTACTTATTAATCCATCAAAAATGTCCATCATTTTAGGACAAAGAATATAGTTGATGATAGTTCCTAATCCTATAAAGCCACCTAAAATAAGTGTCAGAAATAGAAATGTTGCATCACAGATATATTTGACATAGATAAACTTAATGGAAGTCTTTTCGGCAATACCATACATAAAGGCTTCATATGTTCCCATACCCAGATCAGCATGAATGATCAGTTCAACCCCAAGAGCAACCATCAAAGTACCTATCACTACATACAATAAGCAGACAATGATGGAACTTGGCTTGCTGATAAGCTGATACGTCAGATCGATTGGAAAACGAACAAACAGGATAGCCATTAATGTACCAACACCGACATTTTTCCTGTTCATCATAAAAGCGATAATTGTCATGATGATCTCGGTAATGGTCGTCATATAACCAAAACTGATTCCTAATTTACGGGAAACTACTTCATTAAAACTGGCCAGACAATCTGAACCAAGTTCGGGTAATGTCGCCAAGGCAACACCAGCACCGACAAGCATCACCCCTATAATAGATACAGTAAGTTTCTTTATATTATTTTTCGTCTCTGAGTTCATAAAGTATATCTCTTAATTCGGCAGCTCTTTCAAAATTCAGCTGTTTTGCCGCCTGTTTCATTTCTGCTTCGATTGAAGCCATCATCTTTTCTTTTTCAGCCTTAGAATGTTTATGTTTCTCACGATACTTCCTGCTCATCTCACGAGTTTCCTTCGAATGGATTACTTCGTTGAGTTCCTTGCGGATAGAGCGAGGAGTAATATGGTTTTCTTCGTTGAATTTTTCCTGAATCGTTCTTCTTCTGTTGGTCTCATCGATTGCCTGTTTCATGGAATCGGTAATGACATCACCATACATGATGACTCGGCCATGTTCGTTTCTGGCAGCTCTACCGATCGTCTGGATCAGAGATCTGCTGCTTCTTAAAAAGCCTTCCTTATCAGCATCCAATATCGCTATCAATGATACCTCTGGTATATCCAAGCCTTCTCTAAGCAGGTTGATACCAACTAAGACATCATATTTGCCGGCACGCAGATCATGAATGATCTCGCTTCTTTCCAGTGTTTTGGTCTCATGATGCAGATAAGCCACCTTAAAGTTCAGCTTCTTGAGATAGTCAGTAAGATCTTCAGCCATCTTTACCGTAAGCGTAGTAACAAGTGTACGTTCATTTCTTGCGATATTCTGTCTGATCTCTTCCATCAGATCATCGACCTGACCTGAAGTCTTTCTGACTTCAATTGTAGGATCAAGCAAGCCGGTAGGACGAATAAGCTGTTCAATCGGTTTTCCTGATCTTTCCAGTTCATAATCACCGGGTGTTGCCGACATATAGATCCTTGGAGCTTTAAGTTCCTCCCATTCTTCAAAAGTCATTGGTCTGTTTTCCAAAGCACTAGGAAGTCTAAAACCATAATCAACCAGCGTCTGCTTACGCTGATGATCGCCATTGTACATACCTCTGATCTGTGGTAATGATACATGCGATTCATCAACAACAATCAGAAAATCATCACCAAAATAATCAAAAAGATTATATGGTCTTTCGCCCGGTACACGATGGTCAATATGCATTGCATAGTTCTCTATACCGGAGCACATGCCCATTTCTCTTAACGATTCGATATCATAGCGACATCTCTGTTCAAGCCTTTCATATTCAAGTGGTTTATTGTTTTTCTTGAAATATTCCAGTCTTTCTTCCAGCTCCTTTTCAATATTGTCACACGCAATGTTGATATCATTCTGATTGCGGGCATAACCACTGGCAGGAAAGAAGGAATAGACAGTATAGCCATTTAGGACGTTCTTAGTAACAGGATCTACTTCCGTGATTCTTTCCACCTCATCATCAAACATCTCGATCCTGATGATGAACTTATCAGTATGTCCCGGATTAACTTCGATCACATCGCCTTTGACAGAAAAAGTACCGCGCAGATTATCAATATCATTGCGCTGATATTGCATGACAATGAGTCTTTTGATCAGATCCTGTCTGTCAATGTTCTCACCAACTTTGAGCGTAAAAAACATGTCCTTGTAATCTTCAGGATTACTGCCGGCATAGATACAGGCTACTGATGCTACAACTATTACATCTCTTCTTTCCAGAAGCGAATTATAGGCTGACATTCTGAGCATATCGATCTCATCATTGGTTACTGCATTTTTTTCAATATAGGTATCAGTCTTAGGCATATAGGCTTCAGGCTGATAGAAATCAAAGTTGGAAATGAAGTACTCAACAGCGTTTTCCGGAAATAGAGCTTTGAATTCAGAATAGAGCTGACCTGCAAGCGTCTTGTTGTGGGCAAAAACCAGGGTTGGTTTATTAACCTGCGCTATGACGTTGGCGATCGTAAAAGTCTTACCGGTACCAGTAGCTCCAAGCAAGACCTGTTCATGTTTATTTTCTTTCAGTCCTTCAACCAAGCTGGCAATAGCCTGTGGCTGATCACCCATTGGCTGATAGTCTGAGACAAGTTTGAATAGTTTATCTTCCATATTTATCTATTATACCGTAAGAACTTCGATCATAAGCGATTATGCCAAAATGATGTTATGATAATTCATGGAAAGAAGGACATATTATGTACAGATTTAAAGCATTAAACGAAAAGAAGCTTACTCAGTTAAATAAAGAATATCTCGCTGATCCTAAGGCAAGAGTGGTCAGAAATGCTCTGACAAATAACGATATTTCAACAATCTCAAGAAGATTTGAATCAAAAGCAGACAATCCTGATCTGTTCTCTATCAATATCAAGACACTTCCTGTAACAAATCAGCTACGTTCAGGAAGATGCTGGATCTTCTCATCAATGACACTGTTAAGAGAAATGATCGCCAAAAAATACAAGATCAAAGATCAGTTCGAATTATCGCAGAACTATATTGCCTTCTATGACAAGCTGGAGAAAGTTAATTTCTTCCTGGAATCGATGATTGCAGAAAAAGACAGCGACCTTAACAGCGAAACAATGCGTTATCTGTTGCAGACGGCAATTGGTGATGGCGGTCAATGGGATATGATGGTAGCACTGGTCAAAAAATATGGCATCTGTCCTAAAACAGCTATGCCGGAAACCTTCCAGTCATCTCATACTGGTGAAATGAACAGAATCCTGAATCGTCGCTTAAGAAAATTTGCGATCGATCTTAGAAAGACAAAGGACAGCTCTGATATCCAGACATTAAAAGATAAATGTCTTAAAGAGACATATGGCTTACTTTGTGATTGCTTTGGTGTTCCGCCAAAATCATTTACCTTTGAATTCTATGACACCAAAGATAAATATCATGCCTATCACAATGTCACACCACTTGAAATGTATGAAAAACATCTGGGTATCGATCTTGATGAATATGTGGGTATCATCAATGGTCCAACAAAAGATAAACCATTCTATCAGACCTATACCGTCAAATATCTTGGTAATGTTGCCGGAAGTGATAATCAGGTCTTCTTCCTTAATCTTCCAATAAAGGATTTCAAGGATCTTATCCTTAAACAGCTTAAAGACAATGAACTGGTCTGGTTTGGTTGTGACTGTTCCAAAGATTCAGATCGTGAGCTGGGTTTATGGGATGATCAGGGCTTTGACTATGAACATACACTTGATCTTGATCTGAGCATGGATAAGGCTGAAATGCTCGACAGCAGAGAATCAGCTATGAATCACGCGATGGTCTTTACCGGTGTAAACCTTGTTTCAAATAAGCCAAATCGCTGGAAGATCGAAAATTCCTGGGGTGATAAAGCCGGCAACAAAGGCTACTATATCGCCTCTGATACCTGGTTTGATAAATACGTCTTTGAAGCTGTTGTCAACAAGAAATATCTAAACAGAAAACAGAAAGAAGCTCTGAAGAAAAAACCACGTGTCCTTGACCCATGGGATCCGTTTGGTTCACTTGCAGAATAATAAATTAGGGAAGAATCAATCTTCCCTTTTCTTTACCATTTATTTGAAACTTTTTCGGCAAAGCCAAGAAAGTCTTTTAGTTCAATAGTTTTGCCATCATCAAGAATAGCTTTTCCCGAAAAGTGGCCAAATACCTGATGCTGATCAGAACCAAGAATGACAAAGTCCGTATTGGACGCTCTATCCATGATCGGTTTGAAATTCATCTCAAAACGACCGTCATCAGAAGTGAAAGTCCAATCAGACAGATAGTCTTCCTTGCCATCTTTAAAAGGAATGTTGAATGTAACCTTTGAAAGTTTATGAGCCTTGCCATCATAAAACAGCATATTTTCACTGGCAGCCGAAGTATCTCCAAAGCCATAGCCAATATTGAAACCAAAGCGATGACCATCAACTGATCCTGATCCAGAGCCCCAGTACCAGGTATTCTTATAGGTCCAGACACCTCTTCCCCAATCCAAGGTTCCAAAACTGTTTTTCTTTTCAAAGATGTATTGTTTGCCATCAAAAAGACACTTTCCTTCAGCTGGCATACAGTTGATTTTCTGATTGTAATAGAAATGAACTTTGCTTTCCTTATACGGAGTAACGATTACCATGGACTCATCATCTGGATCATCAAGAACGATATGGCCTTCGATCGGCTTGTTTTCAGCAAAATTATCCATATGAAAGCTCAATACTCGCTGATTATCTTTCTTAATAAATTCTATTTCATAGCCTTTACCAGTAGCTTTAACATCACCATATTTCGAACTGGATGGAAAATTACGTTTTCCTAAAGTCATGAACTTCATTGGTGAATTGGTGTATTGCTTATTATTCCTGAAATCAAGTAATGATATTGAATCCAGTGCCATATAGGAATTATCATCGATCGTCAGTGCCAAAGCATGATCATCATTACAGATAAGATAGTAATCCCATTCCTTGATTCTCAATGGGTGCGCCTTGATACTTTTACGATCATAATCAAGGATCAGTCTCTTAGCATAGCCTGTTTCAATCAGATGTCCGTTTTCATCCAGCAAAGGATGACTATTCACGATCTCGTGTTGCATATTATGAATCCTTTCGTTTTTTAAGATATTCATATACTCTTTCATCGATCATATCTTTAATCAGCTGATAATCATCAAGATGATCTCTGATATAGCTGGAACTGATATCCATCTGTTCCAGTTCCAGGATGTGATAGTTTGTCTTATTCAGTTCAGCAAGATACTTTCTGACATCGATATCCTGTCTGTTGACAATGATAAAATCATATTCCAGCAGTTCTTTATATTCTTTCCAGTCAGAAAAGTTAATCAGATTATCTGCACCTAGTATCAGTGAAAACGTATCGCCAGGTCTTTCCTTTTTTAGTTCCCTGAAGATCTGATAGGTATAGGGATACTCGTTGTGCTTTTTATCAATGATGATCCCTTTATCTTTAACCAGATCCAACATGTTCAGCCTGTCCTTTAGCGGCAACAGATCATTCTTATTCCAATATGATCCTGTCGCAATGATCATGACTTTATCGACAAGTTTCTGTTTCAGACATTGCTTGGCGATCCTGATATGGCCTTTATGAACCGGTGAAAAAGAACCGCAATAGATACCGATTCTGGCCATCAGTCTTCCTTTTTCTTATAGACAGGTACGTTAAACTTATGTGCTGCTTTTTCATGCAGGATCCTGATCTTTTCAGCCTGTTCAGGATCAAGATCTTCATTATTGATAACTTTGGCAATATCAGCATATTTTACACCAAGTTTATCTTCATCGCTGATGCCGGAAATACCATCATCCGGTGTGCGATATAGAACTTTTTCTGGTACACCGATAACTTCTCCAACTTTAATAACCTCTTCAACGGTTAGAGAATAGATCGGGGCAATATCATAGACTGAATCACCACCTTTGGTGAAATATCCGACATAAAGTTCACACGCATTACTGGTGCCAGGGACGATATATGTTCCTCCTCTGGTAGCGGAAAGAAGAGCTGCCAAATAGTAAACCGAAGACATCCTTAGTCTTGGTTTAAGATTAATGTCGGAGTTCTTGCATTCCTCACTAGTGAAATCACCCAGTTTCATTGCTTCATTTTTGAATGCATCAAAGACTGAAGTGAGATCAATGTTCAGCATCTCAAAGCCAAATTTTTCGCTTACCAACATCGCATCTGCGGCATCAGCTTCCTTTGAATGACATGGCAAGGTGACACCAACAACGTTTTCACTTCCCAGTGCTTCGCACATCAGTCCGGCAACAACAGCAGAATCCTTGCCTCCGGAAATACCCAGAACGGCGCCCTTGAGCTTGTTTTTCTGATAATAATCTCTGATAAAAGCGATAATACGATCTTTTTCCTTTACAGCATCAAACATTATTTAATCACCTCGTTTTTCATTCTCCAGTCAATGCTTCGATTCAGGTAATCAACATAGTCCTGATTTTTACACATACTCTTGCCTGGTACATCGGATATCTTTGCCACATCCTGACCATTACATTTGGTGACCTTGATAACGATATTCAATGGGGTCATATAGGTATCATTTGACAGATATGTACCAATACCGAAAGCAACATTACATCTGTTTTTGAAGTATTCATAGATTTTGGTGGCTTTTTCAAAATTCAGACTGTCAGAAAAAAGCAAAGTTTTTCCTTTTGGATCAATACCAAGTCTTTCATAGTGTGCCAACATGACATCACCCCAGACAAAAGGATCACCTGAATCGTGTCTCACACCGGTAAACAGAGTCGCAAAAGTAAGACGGAAGTCTCTTAAGAAACAATCTGTCGTGATCGTGTCAGTAAGAGCCGTACCATTAAGTACCCCATATTCCTTGACCCAGCTGTTTAATGCGTAATAGTTGGAATATGCCGGATTGTGTCTGTGATCACCCTGACCGACACACATGATCCACTCATGTGCCATCGTTCCAACCGGAGTCAGATTATATTTTCTGGCCAGATAGACATTGGACGTTCCTAAAAATCTTGATTCTTCAGCTTTGGTGTCACTTAACTTTTTCACAATATAATCCTGAGATTCAGCCGATAATCTTCTTCTCAGACCAAATTCCGAATAGACACCAAGTTTATATGTACCATCAATGATCTTCTGACATTTTTCATCAGCTCTTTTCTTAAAATCAGCGATGAGTTTGTCATAATCGCCACTCATGGAAAAATAGACTTCAT
This sequence comes from uncultured Bacillota bacterium, assembly GCA_946537295.1. Lineage (GTDB taxonomy): Bacteria > Bacillota_I > Bacilli_A > Erysipelotrichales > Erysipelotrichaceae > Colivicinus. Next base: position 26,170 of record CAMNFQ010000005.1, on the reverse strand, counting down.
TTATGATTGCCAGGGTTGGAACTTCATACATGGAAGTATTGAGCCATGTACCGCTGGTTTCTAATAATAATGTTCCCTTTCCATCATCAGAAATACTGAAATCCTCATAACGTGGTTTCCATAATCTTAAGAAATCCACATAACTTCCTTTGATCCAGCGAATTGAGTGGAGATATTCCAGTTCATCTTCACTGAATCTTAATTCACAATATAATCGGATCTGTCTTTTGATTTCTTCAATCATTTCTGCCGTGAATCTGATATTTTCATTACGACATTTAAATGACCAGGTCGTCTTGTAGTCAGAATAAAGATGATAGATTGCCTGCCCCATGGAGAACTTGTAAAGATCGTTTTCCAGAAGACTTTTAATGATTTGTTCCATATATTAAATTCTTCTTTCCTATATAATTAATTATACAATCAGTGTATCTGAATCAGGCATTTTTATCGTTTTTGGCACAACTGAAGCCGTGATACAGCAAAAAGTGCTAAAAATAAGCATTTTTTGCTTGATTTGGACGTGTTCTTCTGGTAATATAAAAAAGCTGACTGGATCCGAAAGGATCTATATATTCGTCAGATATGTGGCACACCTGAATAAGTGTGCATAAACCAAAGAAAGGAGATAAGAATGCCAACAATTAATCAGTTAGTAAGAAAAGGCAGAACTGCGAGAACATTCAAGTCAAAGGCTCCGGCTTTAAATAAAGGATATAACTCTTTAAAGAACCGCCCTATTGATCTGGCTTCTCCACAAAAAAGAGGTGTATGTACCCGTGTAGGTACTATGACTCCTAAGAAGCCAAACTCAGCTTTAAGAAAGTATGCCCGTGTACGTTTATCAAATGGTATGGAAGTTACAGCTTACATTCCAGGTATCGGACACAATCTTCAGGAACACTCAGTTGTCATGATTCGTGGCGGACGTGTTAAGGATTTACCAGGTGTCCGTTACCATATCATCAGAGGCACATTAGACTGTGCAGGTGTTGATGGAAGAAAACAAGGCCGTTCATTATACGGTGCGAAAAAACCTAAATAAAACATGAAAGGAGATTAAAAAATGCCAAGAAAAGGACATATTGCGAAACGAGATGTATTAGTAGATCCTATCTACAATTCAAAACTTGTGACACGTTTAATCAACAAGATCATGTTAGATGGTAAAAAAGGTGTCGCACAGAATATTCTGTATAATGCATTCGATATCGTAGAAAAGAAAACAGGACAGCAGCCAATGGAAGTATTTGAAAAAGCATTGGACAATGTTATGCCTGAACTGGAACTTAAGTTAAGAAGAGTTGGTGGTGCTAACTACCAGGTCCCTGTAGAAGTTTCAGATGAAAGAAGATTAACTTTAGGTCTCAGATGGATCGTTAACTATTCAAGACTGAGATCTGAAAAAACAATGGAAGAAAGATTAGCAGCCGAGATTATCGATGCTTCTAACGGAACAGGTCAGTCTGTCAAGAAGAAAGACGATACTCATAAGATGGCTGAAGCAAACAAGGCGTTTGCACATTATCGCTGGTAATAGAAAGGAAACGTTATGTCACGTCAATATGCTTTAGAGAATACAAGAAATATTGGCATCATGGCGCATATCGATGCAGGCAAGACTACCTGTACCGAAAGAATCCTATTCTTTACTGGTAAAACACATAAAATCGGTGAAACACATGATGGTGCCAGTCAGATGGACTGGATGGAACAGGAGCAGGAAAGAGGTATCACTATAACCTCTGCCGCTACCACAACCTTCTGGGGCGGTTCAAAGAACCAGATGCCAAAAACCAGAATCAACATCATTGATACTCCGGGACACGTTGACTTCACAGTTGAAGTTGAAAGATCGCTCAGAGTATTAGATGGTGCTGTTACGGTATTGGATGCAAAAGCTGGTGTTGAACCTCAGACCGAAACAGTATGGAGACAGGCTTCGACTTATAAAGTCCCAAGAATTGTCTTCGCAAACAAGATGGATGCTACAGGCGCTGACTTTATGATGTCAGTAAGATCGATCGGAGAAAAGCTTGCTGCTAAAGCAGCTGCAATTCAGATGCCGATCGGTGCAGAAAATACATTCCGTGGAATCATTGACCTGGTTGAAAGGAAACAGTATATGTATCCTAATGATCAGGGAACTGATATCAAGGAATCAGAAATCGAAGATCAGTACAAAGAAGAAGCAGAAGCATTAAGAAATGAACTGATCGAAAAACTGTGTGATTTTGATGATGATCTGATGGAAATCTTCCTCGATGGAAAAGATCCTGAGATCTCAATGATCAAAAAAGCAATCAGAAAAGCAGTTCTAAGTTCAGAATTCTTCCCAGTTCTATGCGGTTCCGCATATAAGAACAAAGGTATTCAGCTGCTGCTTGATGCTGTTATCGACTATCTGCCTTCTCCAGTAGAAGTACCTGCAATCAAGGGTACACTCAAGAATGGCGAAGAAGCCGAAAGAAAAGCAGACGATAAGGAACCTTTCGCTGCCCTAGCATTCAAGGTCATGACCGATCCGTTTGTCGGTAAGCTTACATATTTCAGAGTCTACTCTGGTGTAGCTGCTGCCGGTTCTTATGTGTTAAATGCTACTAAGGATACTAAAGAAAGATTTGGAAGATTGGTACAAATGCATGCAAACCACCGTGCTGATATTGAAGAAGTAGATGCTGGTGATATTGCTGCTGCTGTAGGACTTAAAAATACTACAACAGGTGATACCTTGTGTGATGAAAAACACCCTATTATTCTGGAATCAATGGTATTCCCAGAACCAGTTATTCAGATGTCTGTTGAACCAAAGACAAAGGCTGATTCAGACAAGATGGATATCGCTTTAGGTAAACTGGCTGAAGAAGACCCTACCTTCAGAACATACACTGATGAAGAAACAGGTCAGACGATCATTGCCGGTATGGGTGAATTACATTTGGATATTATCGTCGATAGAATGAAGCGTGAATTCAAAGTCGAATGTAACGTTGGTAAACCTCAGGTTGCCTATCGTGAAACGATCAGAACCGCTGCCGATTGTGAAGGCAAGTTTGTCAGACAGTCAGGTGGTAGAGGTCAATATGGTCACGTCTGGATCAAGTTTGAACCAAATGAGACTGGTAAAGGATTTGAATTCATTGATGCCGTTGTTGGTGGAAGTGTTCCAAGAGAATACATCAAGCCTACTATGGAAGGATTAAAAGCCGCTTTGGACAATGGACTTATTGCCGGATATCCGGTAGTTGATATCAAAGCAACTCTGTTTGATGGTTCATACCATGAAGTCGATTCATCAGAAATGGCCTTCAAGACAGCAGCAAGTCTGGCTTTGAAAGAAGCAGCTAAGAAATGTAATCCGGTTATCCTTGAACCTATCATGGATGTCGAAGTAACTGTTCCTAGTGAATACCTCGGCACTGTTATGGGTGATATAACCAAGCGTCGTGGTCATATCAATGACCAGGAAGAAAGAGGTAATGCGATCGTTATCAGAGCGTACGTTCCTCTCTCACAGATGTTCGGTTATGCTACCGACCTGAGATCCAATACTCAGGGTCGTGGAAACTACATGATGCAGATGGATCACTATGCAGAAGTTCCAGCCAGCATCGCAGAAGAAATTGCCAAGAAAAACGCTTCGTAGCAATTGCTAAATATAGTGTTTTATCTTAAAATAATAATGTTTAAATAGGAGGAAAAACTTAAGATGGCAAAAGAGAAATTTGACCGTTCCCTGGAACATGTCAATATCGGTACTATCGGTCACGTTGACCATGGTAAAACAACTTTAACTGCTGCTATTACTAAGAGATTAGCAGAAAAGGGTCAGGCTGAATTCAAGGCTTACGACCAGATTGATGGAGCCCCTGAAGAAAAGGCTCGTGGTATCACTATTAATACTGCACACGTTGAATACAAAACAGCAAAGAGACACTATGCTCACGTTGACTGCCCGGGACACGCTGACTATGTCAAGAACATGATCACTGGTGCTGCTCAGATGGATGGTGCTATCCTCGTAGTTGCCGCTACTGATGGACCAATGCCTCAGACTCGTGAACATATCCTGTTAGCTAGACAGGTTGGTGTTCCTTACATCGTATGTTTCTTAAATAAGTGCGATATGGTTGATGATCCTGAACTTATCGACCTCGTTGAAATGGAAGTCAGAGAATTATTAAATGAATATGGATTCGATGGTGACAATGCTCCTGTAATCCGTGGTTCTGCTCTTAAGGCTCTTGAAGGTGATGAAAAGTGGGTTGGCGCTATTGATGAATTAATGGATGCTTGTGACGAGTATATCCCTTCTCCAGCTAGAGAAATGGATAAGCCATTCTTAATGTCAGTAGAAGATGTATTCACAATCTCTGGTCGTGGTACTGTTGCTACTGGTAGAGTTGAGCGTGGTGTTGCTCACCTTAATGATGAAGCTGAAATCGTTGGTTTAAGACCAACAAGAAAGACAGTTATTACAGGTCTTGAAATGTTCCACAAACAGTTAGATGAAGCTGAAGCTGGTGATAACATCGGTGCATTACTCCGTGGTGTTAACCGTGACGAAATCGAAAGAGGTCAGGTTTTAGCTAAACCTGGTTCAGTTACTCCTCATACTGAATTCACTGCTCAGGTCTACGTATTAACTAAAGAAGAAGGTGGTAGACATACTCCATTCGTAGCTAACTACCGTCCTCAGTTCTATTTCCGTACAACAGACGTAACTGGTATCGTTAAGGAATTAGGCGGTGCTGAAATGGTTATGCCTGGTGACCACGTTGAAATGACTGTTGAACTGATCGCTCCTATCGCTATCGAAGAAGGAACAAAGTTCTCTATTCGTGAAGGTGGTAGAACAGTTGGTTCAGGTTCTGTAACTAAGATCATTAAATAATTACTAACTGATAAAAATTGTTTAATATTTAAAGTCTTCTGGAAACAGAAGACTTTTTATTTTATTGAAGGTCTATAATATAGTTATGATACTAATTATTATTTTTATTCTTATACTGCTTTATCTGTTTGCTCTATATCCTAATACTTCCCGTAAGCAGGCCTTGAAACCCTACGAAGAGAAGTATATAGCTCATCGTGGTCTTTTCAACAATAAAGATGTCCCAGAAAATTCACTGACTGCTTTCAAAAAAGCCGTTGATAATGATTTCGGCATTGAACTGGATGTCCAGCTTACAACCGATGATAAACTTGTGGTTTTCCATGATGTTTCCTTAAAGAGAATGACAGGTATTGATAAGGATCTGATAGAATGCAGTTTTGATGAACTAGAGAACTACAGATTACTTGATACTGAAGAAAGAATTCCCCTTTTTGAAGACGTTCTTAAAGTCCTTAAAAAAGATACGCCATTAGTCATCGAGATCAAACCAGAAGGAAGATATATCGAAACAACAAAAAGAACTGTCGAAATGATGAGAAATTATGATGGTCTCTATAATATGGAATCATTCAATCCTTTGGTTGTCAGATATCTGAGAATAAATGAACCACAGATCATCAGAGGACAGCTTTCCTATGATTCAATTGCGGATGCAAAAAGCAGATTGCCACTGATCATTAAGATCATCTTCACCAATCTGCTTCTGAATTTCTATAATAAACCTGATTATATCGCTTATGATTGCAATTCAACCTATAATCTTTCCTTCAAGATCGTTTCACTTCTTTATAAGGCAGAATGTGTGGCCTGGACGATCAAATCAGAAGATGCGTTAGCTGAAAACAGAAAGTATTATCAGTGTTTTATCTTTGATTCCTTTGTTCCAAAGAAAAAGGACTGATTACTGTTTGTTTTCATAGAGCTCTTTGGCGTAATCATACAAGCCATTGAAACCTTCCAGATCAAGAACTCCGGAAGCATAGGCCAGGAATTCGCCATCAGGATCAACTACATAGATAGTCGGATATCCTGAGATACCACAATAATAGAACAGCGATCCTTCGGTATCGATCAGAGTTGTGATCGGTATTTCATTATCATTCAGATATTTATTTATGCTTTCCATGCCATCATTTTCATTTAATGGTGACATGACATAAAGACATTTGATATCTTTATTTTCCGCAAATTTGATATATTCTGGTCTTTCCATCTCACAATATGTGCACCAGGTTGTCATGAAATTTAGGAAGAGATATTTTCCTTTATAATCTGACAATCTGATCTTATTGCCCTTTTCATCAACAAATTCATAATCCAGGATCATATTTTCTGTGCTGCTTTGTGAATTGTGGGTTGTTTCAAGTTCTTTAGCTATCAGGATCTTTTCTGATGCCTGATGGATCATATAGATGCCAAACAGGATAAGAACGATACCAGCTATTTTAAGGACGTAGTTAAGGATCTTCTTATTTTTATTTATCAGATTAAGTACAGATGTTGTGAACAATCCGGTTATGATAAACGGTATGATCAAACCCAAAGCATAGACAATTATATAGATATATCCTTGGGGATCTGTCGCCGCAAGTAAGATGGCGTTTGACAGTAATGGTCCAATACAAGGCGACCATCCTAAAGAAAAGACAAAGCCAAGAATAAAGGCTTTAAGGTAATTCATCTTTTCTAAATGCAGATCCATTTTAAGTTTTAACTCTTTATTCAGAAGATCGATATGGATGATTCCCAGTTCATGAAGACCAAAGACTATCAGTAAGGTTCCACCAATAATTGATATGATCTCGGCATACTTATTTATGGAACCGGCGATCGTTTTAAGTGAAGCAGTAAGAAGGACAAAGGTTAAAGATATACCAAGCACAAAGAAAAGTGTTGTGATAAACACTTTCGCTTTGTCATAATGCACATTCCCTTCTTCATCTGTCTGTTTATTATCGCCGGCAAGATATGTCATATACAAAGGTATCAGGGGCAGGACACAAGGAGACAGAAACGAGAGAACTCCTTCCAGAAATATTCCACCTAATAGTTTGTAGTCCATCTTATCTTAATAACAGTAATACAACAATTCCCATCAGGATCCTATAGATACCAAACAGGACAAAATTATTCTTCTTAATATAGCTGATAATGAATCTGATCATGAACAGTGATACAACGAATGCAAATACACAACCGATGATCAATATCAGAATTTCAGAGAATGTTATGGCAGCACCATATTTGACGATCTTCATCAGTGAAGCACCAAACATGACTGGTATAGCCAGTTCAAAGGTAAATTCAGTTGCAGTAGAACGTGATATACCCATGATCAAAGCAGCAATGATTGTTGCCCCAGATCTGGAAACACCTGGAAATAAGGCCGCAACCAGCTGAGCCAGACCAATGGTTATAGCTTGCATATATGTGATCTGCTTAGTTGTTTCAACGATCGGTTTACGATCTTTGATCAGATACTCAACAATAATGAAAATGATACCGACCAGAATCAGAGCGATTCCGATAATAGTCATTTCATTTTCTGGTGTTACAAATGTAAACAGGTCTTCCAGGAATAGTTCAAAAATGATCGCCGGTAAACAGGCAATAATGATCTTGATCCAAAGATAGAACTTATCCTTTTTAACATTCGCCAGAATACCTTTACCCAAAGGATTCTTTGTTTTTCCAAAAGGCCATACCTTGTTCCAGAAGATCAGTAACAGTGCCAAGATAGCTCCAAGCTGAATAACAACTTCAAACACTTCATAGAATTCTGCACTGACTGATAAAGGCATGATCGCATTAAGGATCTTCATATGTGCCGTTGATGAAACCGGCATCCATTCTGTTATTCCTTCAATAATCCCAAAAAAGATTGCTTTTAAAAAGTTCATGGTATTCTCCTAATTGAATGTTACAAGTTCATCTTTTGGTGCATCTGCTACTTCAAATTTCTTAACATTTAAAGCGCACATCTTTATGCCCTCTTCATTCTGTATACAGCGAGCTACGCCGCTGAGTTTATAATATTTATCTTTATCTATATCCTTTTCATGTAAGCCAAGACAAGGTAAGGCGATATCAGTGATATCTTCCGCACAACATACCATAGCCTTTCTGCCCATGATCAATACATTATCATATTCATCGATCTTCCCGGCATATTTTACCTTGATACTGAGATTCTTCTTATCATATTTCATCGGATTATCAACAGCATCCATGAACCAGAGACCATAATCCATATCAGAGATATCAAGATCTTTGCTGGTATCAAACAGCTCATCTTCAATCTTATTTGTTACATTACCATTCTTATCTTCATAGATAAGTTCAATATACTGATTTATTGATTTCAGATTATTACGCAGATAACGTTTATCAACGCCATCAGATCTGTTTAAGATGACAACCTCAGCATTTACGACATGGTTATACAGAAACTGACGCATGTTCTGCATAAAGATCGTAAACTTTGAAGCATCGATTGTTGTCAAAGTCTGGGCAAGTTCCCAATCCTTGATAAAACCGGTATTGTATAAGATGTTGTCATCTTCCATACCATTCAGTTCAATGAAGATTCTTTCCACATCATATTCCTTATCGATCTGCTTCTGTTTCTCGATCGTCAGATCATTGACAGAATCAAGATATAGAACCTGGGAATTAGTCAGCTTAAGAAACTTTTCTTCATATTCCACATCACCCTGTTCAAAACAGATGATCAATGAAGATTCACCTTCATTAAAACGGGGATTGCGTAAGGTTCCTTTAATTGCAGTAGTCTTGCCTGAATCAAGAAATCCGGAAAAGACATATACCGGTTTAGTCATGGAACAGTTCCTCGAAATAGTGTTCGTCTATTTCTGTTCCAATTACTGAAACAAGAGCTTCATCTCTGGCCTCACCAAAATAGACATTATATTCATTCAGAACATAATTGAAGTACAGCGTTTCATTATCGCCATGTACATAACCTTTTACTCTGATAATATCTTCCGGGATCTTCTTCAGAATATCTTCAAGTTCTGCTTTTGTGAACTTGCGAGCTGGACGAAGGATCTGATTCTTGAACAGTTCATCATCATGGTGGTGATGATGGTGGTCGTGATCATGATCGTGATGGTGATGATGTTCATGTTCATCTTCATCATCGTGATGATGCTCATGATCATGATGACATTCACACTCCTCTCCTTCGCAACACTCGTGATGGTGATGATGATGTTCTTCCTCAAATTCTGGAAGGATATCTCCACCGGAAACGATTATATTAAGCAATTCTTCAATTGAATACTCACTGATTGGTTTAGTGACGATTTGCGCATCAGAATTGAGTTCCTTTACGATATCGATAGCCTTGTTGATAGTATCTTCATCAGCTACATCGGTATGAGAAAGGATAATAGCGTTTGCAGCTGCAACCTGATCGTTGAAATATTCCTTGAAATTAAGATGATATTTTCTGCATGTTTTGACATCTACGATACAGATGTGCGAAACGATTCTGAAATCCGGATCAGCCTTTACAACATTGATTATTTCTGAAAGCTTACCAACACCTGAAGGTTCAATGATCAGATCAGAAACACCCATATCTTCAATCTCTTCCAGAGCTGTTTCAAAATCACCCTGCAGCGAACAGCAGATACAGCCGTTATTGATTTCCTTGATATTTAATGACTTGTCAAAGAAAGCCCCATCGACACCAACTTCTCCAAATTCATTTTCCAGAAGCATTACCTTATCGAATTTCTTTTCACTCAGCAGTTTCTGAATAAAAGTGGTCTTTCCTGCTCCTAAAAAACCTGAAACAATATAAACATTAATCATACAATCTACCTCATTTCCTTAAAAACTATTTCTTTATATCCAGTGTTCTGGTCATATTCTCTATATGACGAATATTCTTCCAGAACCATCAGCACAAGTTCACAGGTCGTGTTGATGATGCAGCCTTCACACAAATGCCCTCCAATGAGTTTTCCATCAGAATCTGATGCGGCAATATGTAGATGTGCTTTGCCCTTACTGATCGTACCATTTACCGAAATGATCTCATAATCATTTTCTTCTTCAAGATAATCGACAGCTTTAGCGAGCCTGATTTTAATTTTGCTCAGGCTACCGACACAAGAGACAAGCACTGCTGTATCAACACCATTTTTCAGGCACAATTCTTCAATTGAACGCTTAAGATCTGCACCTTCTGTTAATCTTACTGACAGCTCTTTCACAATACCTATTTTAACATTTATAATAAAGCTATGATAAGCAAAATACACCAGCATCTTTATGCAATGCAGGATATAAAATATCGTGATTTTAATGCCAGGATTATAGGAGAGACGTCCTATCCAATGATTGGTGTAAGACTACCTGAACTCAGAAACTATTGTAAGGAACTCCTGAAACAGGAAAAAGCGCCTGTCTTCAAAGACAAATACTATGAAGAAGTTCTTTTACACGGAATGTATATTGGAGCTTTAAAATGTTCCTTTGAGGAAAAAGTCAAAATGATCGACAGTTTTCTGCCACTAATCGATAACTGGGGAATATGTGACAGTTTTGTTTCATCCTTAAAAGACATCAAAAAGCATAAAGATATCTATTATAAACAGGTCAGAAAGTATCTTAATAGCAATAAGGAATACTATCAGAGATTTGGACTGGTGGTCCTTCTTGACTACTATATGGATGAAAAATATTTATCAGATCTATTTGAAATAATCAGAAAAGAAAAATACAACGGTTATTATTCAAAGATGGCTGGAGCCTGGCTTCTTTCTTATCTGTTTATCAACTATTTTGATCAGACTTTTGACTTTATCAGTAATAACAAAATTGATGAATTTGTCTTAAAAAAAGGAATCCAGAAAACTCTGGATTCCCATAGAGTTGCCAAGAACGAAAAAGAAAGGATAAAATCGTTCTAGGCGTTACTTTGCTTCTTCTTTTCTTTGACCGGTTCTTCAAATACCGGAATCTTATTCTTAGCTTTAACTGAGAACATTACTCCTGCATATGGTGCCAGATCGATTGCGATCGAGTTTGGCAGACCATGTGCTTTTATTTTCTTTGATCTTACCGGTTTGAAGTTACACATGTTACAGCCGGAATAGATATCTTTTTCCGAATTGATAACTTCAGTATATACTCCACGATATGGTACACCGATCCTGAAATCAGTATATGAAATAGGTTTCATATTTAAAACAATCAGGAAGCAGTAGTCTTCTTCATATCTTGTATAGATATAGATAGACTGCTTATAGTTATCGGCATCGATCCAACGGAATGAATTAGGATCGTAATCGTAGGAATAAAAGACTTTATAAGTCTTGTAGATATTACAAAGATCATGGAAATAACGATTGAATGAATCATGCATCGGATATTTCAGAATATCCCAGTCAAGACCCCTCGTCTCATCAAATTCACGATACATTGCCATATCATTACCCAAGAAGTTCAGTTTCTTTCCCGGATGAGTAAACATGTACAGGAAGAGATTACGACATTGAGCAAACTGGGTATCATAATCACCCCACATTTTATCAACGATCGTCTTCTTGGAATGAACTACTTCATCATGTGAGAAAGGTAAAATAAACTTCTCGGAATAGAAATAGGCCATTGAGAATGTCAGCATATTATGATGATACTGACGATACTCCGGATCCATTTCATAGTATTTCAGGGTGTCGTTCATCCATCCCAGATCCCACTTATAATCAAATCCCAGGCCATCATATTCAGTTGGTACGGTGACATGAGGATAATCAGTAGAATCTTCAGCGATCAGCATGACATCCGGATGTTCCTTCTTGATTGAATAGTTAAAACGCTTGATGAAGGAAAGGCCTGCTTTGTTTTCACCGATGTTCTTATTGCCATCATAGAAGATGATATTTGAGACAGCATCCATTCTTAAACCATCAAAATGATACTCGCTGATAAAGATATTGGCAGCTGACATCAGATATGAGATGACTGGACCTGAGCCCATATCAAACTGATATGATCCCCATTGTGATCTGGCAATGCGCGGATCAGAGTATTCATAACATGGCTGGCCATCAAACGAAACTAAGCCATAGCCATCTGTTGCGAAATGAACATAGGCAACATCAAGGATTACCCCTATTCCGTTAAGATGACATTCATTGACGAAATCCATCAGATCCCATGGTGTTCCATATCTGCTGGTAGCAGAAAGGAAACCAGTAGCCTGATAGCCCCATGAACCATCAAAAGGATATTCACCTATCGGCATCATCTCGATATGAGTATAGCCCATATTCTTGACATAAGGGATCAGTTCCTTTTTTAATTCCTGATATGTTGTGAGTTCACCTTCATGTTTAAAACCATTCACATGAACTTCGTAGATATTAAGTGGATTATTATAGGAAAAATTACGTTTTTCCATATATTCATCATCAGTAAAATGATACTGTGAAAGATCATACATTACTGATGCGTTTGCTGGCCTTTTTTCTGAATAGAAAGCGTATGGATCAGATTTATAGACCACATTATTGTTGGCACAGGTTATGCGATAACGATAGGAATAGATGCATTCACAATTATCGATAAACAGATGCCAGATACCACGATAATCAGTCTTTTTCAGCTCATAGAAAACCTTGAAATCATCTTTTGACATGAAGACTTCAACTTTTTTGGCATGAGGTGCCCACACATAAAACTCAACGCCATTGTCGCGTTTATGACAACCCATGTATTTATAAGCTTGTGTATCAAGTCCGGAAAAGAAATAATCCAGATTCATTTTTTCAAAACCTTTCTATATAATTCTTCATATTCTCTAGCTGATTTATCAAAAGAGACATCATATTTCATGGCGTTTTTGATCAGCATCTTCCATCTTTCTGGATATTCATAATATTGCGTATAGGCATAATTGAATACATTGAGGAAGTCATGAGTGGTATATGGACCAAATGAGAATCCTCTTCCGGTATTGGTATATTCATTTAATGGTTCAACTGTATCTCTTAAACCACCTGTTTCTCTTACTAAAGGCAAGGTTCCATAACGCATTGCGATCAGTTGTGAGATACCACAAGGTTCAAATAAAGATGGCATCATCAGCATATCCAGTCCGGCATACATACTGTGTGCAAGTGCTTCATCATAACCGCAATAATAGACAAAACGGTTCTTGTTTTCATTTTCCAGCATCTTGAATGAGTATTCATGTTTGGACTCACCGGTTCCTAATACCGCAACCTGAATATCACGACGCAGGATCTCCTGGATCGCACCTAAGAAGATATCAGCGCCCTTCTGGAAAGTAAGTCTTGAGACCATACCTACCAGCATTGTATCCGGTTTATCTTCTAAGCCCAGACGATATTGTAAAGAACGCTTGTTTTCACGTTTACCGGTTATGTAATTGCGTAATGAATATTTATGATGAATATTTTCATCTGTTGCCGGATTGAATGATTCGGTATCGATACCATTCACAATGCCATAGAGATCCTTGTTGCGATAGCGTAATATCACATCAAGTTTACAACCGTATTCCGGCGTCTGTATTTCCTTAGCGTAGGTCTTTGAGACAGTTGTGACAAAGTCCGCAAATACAATACCGATCTTCATGAAATTACAGTAATCATTAAATCTCAGATCACCATTTTCATAGTACTGATAATCAAAATTCAGATAATCAAACAGCACACTCTTGTCATATTCACCCTGATATGCCAGATTATGAATAGTCAGGATATGTTTGATATTTCTGATCTTTTCGATCGCATTGTATTTCAGTTTACATAAGGCTGGTAAGACAGCGGTATGATAATCGTGTTCGTGACAGATATCAGGATAATATTCCATCTTCAACATCATCTCAATTACTGCCACATTATAGAAAGAAAATCTGGCGGCGTCATCTGAATAGCCATAGACGCCATCCCGATTAAAGAAGGTATCGTTATCAATAAAGAGATATTCAACTCCTTCATTTATATATGAGTAGATGTCTGCTTCCTCTTTAATGAATCCACTATGAACATAGATATGATCCTTGAACGTCATACCTTCATAGTATTTTTCTTTGACAGTCTTATACATCGGCATTACTACTCTGACGTCAAATTCTTTCTTATCTAAAGCTTTGGGTAATGCATATACAACATCTGCCAAACCGCCTGTCTTGACAAACGGCAGCGATTCAAAAGAAACAAACAGTACTTTTGTCATCAGATACGATCTCCTCGCTTGATATAGATAGGTTCTTCTCTTGTTCCTTTAAGATCCTTGATATGAGTAATGATCGAAAGTCTGTCGACAACCGCATAATCCAGCTTTACGTTCTTATCGATAAAGGTATCAGGGAGAATAACTGAATCCTTGACGACAGCGCCTTCTTTGATAATGACATTACGGCCAATGACAGAATTGATGACAGTACCTTCGATCTGACATCCGTTAGCGATGATAGATCCTGATACCTTGGCACCACTCTTGTATAAAGTTGGACATGAGTCATTAGTCATTGTATAGATTGGCCAATCATCATTGATCAGATTAAGAAGTTCCTTTTCCTTCTTGATCTGCATGTTGGCTTCATAGTAAGCATTGAGTGTAGAGATACAAGCACAGAAACCACGGTGCTGATATGCGCCGATCTTCATAGCTCTGGCACAATCTGAAACGATATCAGAAAGTGAATACAGGCTTGAAGTCATTGTAGCTTCTTCGACCAGCTGTTTGAAAGTCAAAGTAGACATAACATAGGTTTCAAGCGAAACATTGCCACTCTTGTATTTTCCACGGTTCTTGTGGAATGCTGTGATACGTTTATTATCATCAATTGATAAAAGATCACCCATCAGATATTCCTTATCAGTGTTCTTGGCATTCTGATAAAGAACAGTGATATCATTCTTTGATTTGCAATGATAATCCAGCAGTTCAGAGAAATCCTGTTTGAAGATGAAATGAGAAGGTGCAATTATGACATATGACGGATTCTCAACATCAATAAACTGCATATAAGTCTTGAATGCCTGAACATCAACATTGAAGATCTCGTTATTGCTGTAATCTACATCACCATGTAACAGCTGGATCTTACCTCTCTTGGAGTTCAGATTATAGCTGGTATGTGTAATATGTTCAACTGTTGAACGAGGTCTGTTCTTGATAAATACCTTAATAGCTTCAACACCGGAATTGGTGAAATTTGATAGCATGAAGTCGATTACACGATATCTTCCCAGAATCGATGTTGCGGAAATAGGACGGAATTCTTCCAATCCTCTTACATGAACATAAGAAGGTTCAAAATTAAGAATACCTAAGACTTTACTCATGAGATTCACCTGCCTTTGCTAATAGGGCTTTTGATACAAGTAAGATATCTGAAGAGTTCTTCTTTCCTAAAACCATTCCGTCAGGTATCTTAACATCATCAGCTACCAGACATCTTGTCAGTTTGGCGCCCTTACCAACTACAACATTATTCATGATAACTGAATCAGTAACTTTGGCAGTTTCCTGAATCTCTGCTCCTGAGAAAATAACAGATTGTTTAACTTCACCATTAACGATCGCACCCTGTGTAATGAAAGCAGAATCGATCTTAGCTTTAGAACCGATACATTGTGGTGTAGCAGAAGCATCATCAGTATAGATCTTCCATTCAGGATCGAATAGATCGAGTCCGGAATTGCTCTTGAGCAGATCCATATTTGCTTCCCATAAGGAATCGATTGTTCCTACATCCTTCCAATAGCCTTTGAAACGGTAAGCCTGAAGCTTAAGATTATCTCTGATATAAGCAGGAATCAGATTCTTACCGAAATCATGGGCAGAATCAGTATTCTTGGCATCTTCTTTCAGATATTTTCTTAGTGTCTTATATGAAAAGATATAGACACCCATGGAAGCCAGATTAGATTTTGGCTCTTTAGGTTTTTCTTCAAATTCAATGATCCTGTCGTTCTTATCAGTATTCATGATACCGAAACGGCTGGCTTCCTTCTTAGGAACTTCAATAACAGCAATGGTTGCTTCAGCATTAGCTTCGATATGAGCCTTGAGCATCTTTTCATAGTCCATCTTGTAGATATGGTCACCAGAAAGGATCAGAACATAGTCAGCATCTTCCTGATCAAGGAAGTCAAGGTTCTGATAGATCGCATCAGCTGTACCATTATAAAGTCCTAAACCGGTCTCATCCTTTTCACGAGGTGACAATACATAGACACCACCGCCGTTAGAATCAAGACCCCAGGTAGAACTTCTGGCTGAGTATGAACTCAAAAGGATAGATTCATACTGAACAAGAACTCCTACTGTCGAAATGTGTGAATTTGCACAGTTAGACAATGCAAAATCGATAATACGATACTTGCCGCCAAAGTGAACCGCAGGCTTTGCGACTTTCTTGGTCAAATCAAAAAGCCTAGATCCTCTTCCACCTGCAAGTATCATTGCTACCATATTATTCTTTTTCATGATAATTAATACCCCTTGATACTAATCTAATTATACATCATTAAAGTTTGCATATCACCAGAGAATATGAAGAAATTGAAATAACCCCTCTTCTCTGATTAAGTTTTGTTTCACCATCATGCAAGACCAGATAAGTTTCACCATCATCATAGATGTGTTCATTCTCCGTTGGATTGATGAAAATGATCAAAGAACCAACTCTGTAGATCAGACATTCATAGTAATTTGATACACTTGTTTCCGCATCAGGATCATCAAAATCCGGATTTTCTTTTCTGATCGCAATCAGATCCTTGAAATAATCGCAGATGGTATTATTGTATACTCTAAGATTCCAATCAAATTGATTGATATCATCTCCACGATTATAGGAATTCTCAATTCCATATTTGGTCCTTAAGAATTCCTGACCGGCATGAATAAACGGAGTACCTCTGGCCACCATTACCAGTGCCAGGCCCAGAGTACACCTTCTTCTTCTCACCCATTCATCTTCGTCATACATGTAGTTCTGCATTCTGTCAAACATCGTAAAGCCATCATGGCATTCGATATAATTCAGGCTATGTGAAAAATTCAGATAGTTTTCTGCCATCAGTACCTGTTTGACATCTTCGTTAACGTTCATATTGCCTGATACATAACTGATGATCGTTTCCCTGAATCGATCATTGAACATCAACACATCAGGCATCTTATAGGCGTTATTGATCGAAGCTCTTTCTTCTTCTGGCAAGACATCACCCATATTCCAGCCTTCCCCAGAAATATAGAAATCACTTTTTATTTTTCTTAAAGTATCATGAATCAGATTAACTGTCTGATAATCAGTAATACCCATCAGGTCCATTCTTATTCCATCGATATCAAACAGTTCAACATAGCGCTGGACCATCTCAACGATATAGGCTCTGACAAAGCGGTCTTCACTTCTTACTTCATTGCCGCACATCGTTCCTTCTGCTAATGATCCGTCATTACGATATCTGTATAGTCTTCCCTTGAGCATCTTGCCCAGATTATTTTTTCTGACATTATAGACATGATTGAAAACAACATCCAGTATGACCCTGATGCCATTTGAATGCAGGAAATTAACACTCTTACGAAGTTCATTTATATAGGCATAGGCATCAGACTGATCATAGACATAGTCCTTCTTGACATAGTTATAAGCTACTGGATTATAGCCCCAGTTGTAATCACTGTGATCATTATCAAAATCAAAAACAGGCATCAGCTGAACATGAGTTATGCCAAGATTCTTAAGATAATCTACTCCCAGCACATAATAATCATCTTCCTTTAAGCCTGTTTCACAAAAAGCTAAAAACTTTCCTTTATATTTTCCCGGGTAGCTGTCATTATGAGAAAAATCTCTGACAGAACATTCATAAACTACCGCAGGAATGCTTGGCCTATCTACCTGGATCACTTCTTTGTTGAACTTATTCTTATCCAGGATATATGAGAAATTATCATCACAAAGATACGCAAAAGGATCAGTAAAACTGACTCCTTTGTTGTTTGAATAATTATAGCGATACAGTTCCAGATCACCTGAAAGTGCTATTTCAAAACACTTGCCTTTTCTGTGCATCTTAAACTGATGAGTTCCCAGATTAAGATATAGTTCATCATATTCAGGAGCATATACTCTAAAAACTGTCTTTGATTTTGAATAGAAATTACCCAGTTTTTTTATATTGAAACCACTAATATCTACAAACATATCTACCTGTATTCTTCTAAACGGTTTCTTGCTTCAAGAGAATCGATTATGCCCTGTGTAATCCTTTCAATCTTTGATCCTTTTGAATAGTCGGCTTTTACCGCAAAAGTAGCTCGCTTATCAGCATAGAGCTTTTCTGCATTCTTGCGCTTGGAATCATCACCAAACACTGCGATTGTTGTACCGCCATTCTGCTGTACGACTTTCATGCTTGGTACATCGGTACTTCCATCACCAAAATACACCATATTCTCTAACGGAACATATTTTTCCGGAATGGAATCATTGAGATCCTCGTCATTCTTTTCATCAAAGACACCTTTATTGATTCTGAAAAGATACTGGGTCTTCATAGTGAAATTGACGACTCTTGATGGCCAGAGGATTTTACCATTTTCATCATAGGCATAGGTACATGCGTAGATCTTCTTGAATTCCTTGGCGATCTCAGTACCTCTGATGATATCAGTAAGTCCTGATGATATGATATAGTGTTCAACATTTACATGATGTTTCTTTCCATATTCATTGATCCTTTTAAACCAGGTGTTGACACCCTTGTAGAGCTTGACATACTTTCCTTCTTCCACAAGCTGATGTCTGGTTAGATCCTTATTCTTTTTAACCATGAGATACATATAGGAAAGGATCCCATCACAATTATGTTTCTCTTTAAATCTTTCACATTCATCCCAGAAATCACCTGGATTATCATAGCCCAGCGATTTTATATAATGGAACTCCTGCATATCCTTAGGAGAAAGAGTCTTATCAAAGTCATAGATAAGCGCTAACTTAACATTTTTCATATGAATATTATAGCAAACAGCCAGAATAAAAAATAGAAGAACTAGTCTTCTATTTCATTGAGGTTTTTGATGGCTTGAACATAGAGTTCAACTTGTTTTTTGAAACTGTCGATATTAAGTCTTTCATTAACATCGTGAATATTATTTGATTCGCCCTGGAATTCGCATCCCCAGGCAATACAGTTATTAATAGCTTTAGCGTAAGTTCCTCCACCTATTGCAGCCATCTGTGTCTGATCATCGCCAGTCAGATCAACGTAAGCTTTCTTTAAAGCTTTTATCATTGGTGTGTTCTGATCAAAGAAAAGTGGCTCAATGGTGTTTCTGATAATGATCTTATTATTCTCATCATTGACTGCAAGTAAGGCAGTAACCTTTTCAGAATTAGTCTTGACAGGAAAACGCATATCAAGCGTTACATTAATAACGTGATCTTTTGTAGAGATAACGCCAAGATTGATTGAAGTATCAGTGATATCATCCTTCAGGGTTTCATATCCTAACAGTTCGCCATGAAGCGATAAAGCAAAGTTTTTATGGAACCAGTTCGTAAAGCTGTCATCAAATCCTGCAGCATATAATCCTTCCATAAGATAATGGAAAGCGTTTATTCCTTCATCAGGTCTGGAAGCGTGAGCGGATTTACCATGAACTGTGATCTCTATATTCTCATTTTTGTTTAGATCAAATCTGATCTGATGTTCATCCATGAAGGATGCGAAACGGTTTTCATCAAATGAGTTTTGTGGAACGATTGCTGTACACTTCTTACATACAGCATTCGAGACATCGCCACCATAGATTTCAATTATTTTTGAATTACGTGCTTCTATCAGAGCAGAAACCATACCCTTTTCCGCATAGATGCCAGGGAAGTCACCATCAGGAGTAAAGCCATAATCGATCTGTCCGCACTTTTCAACATAATGGGCGATACATCTTGATCCGGTCTCTTCATTACAACCCAGGATCAGTCTTACTCTTTTCTTGAAAGGATATTTTTCATCGATCAGATATTTCAAGGCATACATTGAGGCAACAGCTGCACCCTTATCATCTGATACACCTCTGCCGAATAAGAAACCATCCTTTTCAGTTAAAGTGAAAGGATCACTTTCCCAGCCATCACCTGCCGGCACAATATCAAGATGAGCCAGAATACCGATGAGTTTATCACCTGTTCCTGTTTCACCATATCCGCAATAATAATCGACATTATGTTCCAGAAGACCTTTTTCTTTCATCAGACCAAGTGCTGTTTCCAGGACTTTTCTGTTTGCGGAACCAAAAGGTTTTTCATCTTCACCATATACTGAATTGATTGCGACAAGTTTGCCCAGATCGGCTTTCATGTTTTCAAGATTGTTTTCAATAAACTGTTTTACTTCCATACACTTATCCTTTCATTATCAGTCCTATTGGACAATGGTCAGACCCTTCAATATCATCATAGATCAGTGAGTCTTCCACATTTTTCAACAGACGTTCAGATACGACAAAATAATCGATTCTCCATCCGACATTTCTTTCTCTGGCTTTGGTGCGATATGACCACCAGGAATATTTGACTTTTTCAGGATAGAGTTCTCTGAAAGAATCTTTAAAGCCACTATCCAGTAACTTTGAAAACTTTTCTCTTTCTTCATCAGAGAATCCTGCTGAGAAATGATTATCATCAGGATTTTTCAGATCGATCTCATTGTGCGCAACGTTGAGATCACCAGTATAGATGACTGGTTTTTTCTTATCCAGCTTCATAAGATGCTTGCGAAGATCATCTTCCCAATGCATACGATAATCAAGTCTTTTCAGACCATCTTTTGAATTTGGCACATAGGCACAGACAAAATAGAAGTCTTCATATTCTAAAGTAATGACTCTTCCTTCCTTGGGATGGTCTTCACCTTTAAAATCATATTCAACACTTAAAGGTTTGATCTTACTTAAAACCATTGTGCCGGAATAGCCTTTTCTTTCTGCACTGTTCATATAACGAAGATAGCCGTCAAAATTGAATGTCAGCTGATCTTCCTGCATCTTTGTTTCCTGAAAAGCCATGATATCAGGATCTTCACTGTTCATGAAGGGAATCAGATTTCCTTTACTCATGACAGCACGAAGTCCGTTGACATTCCAGCTGATCAGCTTCATATTATATTTCCCTCGTCAGCTTCTCAAGGAAGTCAGCTTCTTCATCTGTCAGATAAGGAAGAAGCGTATCATGAACTCTCTTGTGATAGCTGTTGATCACATCAATTGTTTTCTGATCAAGATATCTCTTATCGATCAGATTGATATCAAATGGTACCAGTGTAAGTGTTTCAAAACTCAAGAACTGGCCATATTCATTCTTGATATCATTGCGACATAGCAGCATGTTTTCACATCTTATGCCGAATTTACCCTCAAAATAGACACCAGGTTCATCGGATGTGATCATGCCAGGTTTGAATTCCACCAGTTCCGTCTTATTGCCATTATGACCATAGCGGATATTAGGTGGAGCTTCATGTACAGCGAGGTTATATCCTACACCATGTCCTGTACCGCAACGGTAGTCGATTCCTAATTCCCAAAGATCTTTTCTGGCTAAAATATCAAGCTGATTGCCATTCATACCCTTGAGGAATTTTACTTCACTGAGGTTGAACATCGATTTAAGCACTAAAGTGAAATATTTCTTAACCTCATCAGTTACTTCGCCCAAGGCGATTGTTCTGGTGATATCAGTAGTTCCTTCGTTGTATTGTCCACCGGTATCAAACAGAAGTATTCCCTTATTATCAAGCATCTTACAGTTGTCTTTTGTTGCCATGTAATGCATTTGTGCAGCATTTTCGTTATAGGCAACGATCGAGTCAAATGAAAGATCCTTGGCCTTAAATTCCAATCTTAAAGAATCGATCTTATCAGCAGCATCCTTTTCGGATATTGTTGTCTTATCAACTGAATCGATCCACATCAAAAAACGTAAGACTGCTACGGCATCATAGATATGAGCCAGTCGCATGTTACGCTGTTCGACCGGATTCTTGATCGATTTCATCTCATCGATTACAGATGAACGATAGATCAGTGTATTCTTTTCATGAAGATGCAGATAGGTTTCATAATTGACCTTGTCTTTATCAAGAATAACTTTACGATCCTTGAGATGATCAAGGAATTCATAGTAGGTATCATATGGTCTGATGATGACATCATCATCAAACAGTTCATCAAGCAGCTTGTCAGATAATCTCTTGGCATCCGCAAACAGATATATCTCCTTAGGCATGATGACAAGATATGCCATAAAGACCGGAGTATGTCTGATATCGTTACTTCTCAGATTCAAAGCATAGGCAATAGCTTCAAGATTGTTTACAACATGAACCTTATCACCAAGACAGTATCTGATGAGTTGCAGCTTCTTCTTACGTGAAATGCCGGTATACTTTTCAGAAAGTTCATAGATCGGATCACTTCCTAAAGCCGGACGATCAACGATCAGACCGGAATAGATATCGACACTTTTAATCCTGATGTTGCTTGCAAGAAGCTCGCGGGCAAAATCAATACTGGTACGCTTGCCATCAAGGCCGACAACTTTGTTCGCAAAATTGCGTTTGATGAATTCAGCTGGTGATAACACCCCTTCCATGCCCAGCTTAATGACTTTGATGCCATTAGGAAGACATTGTCTGTCTGCCTGTACATGATATCTTCCATCAACAAAGATGAAGGTATCGCTCATTGTTACCAGCAATGTTGCCATGGATCCGGTAAAACCTGAGAAGTAGGCAATTGTCTTGAAATACTCAGGAACGTATTCGGACATATGGTAATCAGAAGTGTTCATATAGTATACATCAACGCCTTCTTTTTCCATAAACGTTTTTAGTGCTTGTAATCGTTGTTTTATCATGCTTTTATATTATCATTTATTAAGCAAATATAGTATAATTATGAGTTGTATGAAACAGGAAATCGAACTAAACGAATCGCAGGAACGCAGTTTAAATCAAGTTAAAAAGCGTGCGAGAAAACATCAGGAGAAAAAAGAATATCTCAAAGCTGAAGATAAGGTTTCTGATGTGAAATCTATCAAAAAAACCGTAAATAAAAAAACACCTGAAATAAAAAGTGAAAACAATATAACAAAACCTGAAAAAGAAGTCCTTATTTCAGAAGAACTCATCAAAAAAGAAAATACCCGCCGAAAAGCGGCTGCCAAGGAAAGTAAGCCGACTGAAACGGCTGAAACCAGTAGTAAAAAGCCACAGAAGAGCGTTGTAAAAACAGATCTGGTGCTTGAAACAAAGAAAAAACTATCTGGTTTAGGCAATAAAATTACCGATTCCTTCAAAAAACTGAAAAACAAGATCAGTAAAGATGCTGAAGTGGTTCAGGAAAAGATTGCTGAAAAAACCAATAAACAAAGTAATAGTATCGTTGCTGGCGGATCTATATTTGATAAGAAATCTGCTTCCACAAAGAAGGAAAAGATAAAGAAAGATAATAACAGGCCAAAAGGTAAACCGTTTACCATGGCGATGGCGATATTAGTCTGCATAATCCTGTTTATTGGAGTATGTGGTGTGATTGGAGCCTTCATCTTCGCCTATAAACTGTGCGAAGATAAGCCAGAACTGGTCGTTGAAGATCTGATTGCTCCTGATTCATCCACAATCTATGATTCCGAAGGTAATGAGATCATGGAACTGGGTATGTATCTTAGAGAAAATATCGGATACAACGAAATGCCTAACTGTCTGATTGATGCCTTCCTGGCAATTGAAGACTCACGTTTCTTTGAACATAATGGCTTCGATATTCCGCGTTTCACAAAGGCGATCATCGAAAATATCAAGACTCATGATTTTTCCCAGGGTGGTTCGACAATAACGATGCAGTTGATCAAAAACACCTACTATTCAATCGATGATGATGAAAATTCAACCATTGCCGAAAGAAGCGGTATGGGTGGTGTCAAACGTAAAATGCAAGAGATCGTGCTGGCGCTGGAACTTGAAAACATCAAGAAAGTACCTAAGCAGGATATCATCGCAATGTATATAAACAAGGTCAATTACGGAAACAATATCCGTGGTGTGCAGAAAGCTGCCCAATACTATTTCGGTAAAGATGCCAAGAACCTGAATCTGTCAGAATCTGCCTTCCTGGCTGGTCTGATAAATTCTCCAAATACCTACAATCCATATAATGATCTGCTTAAACATGACAATTATTATCTGGATCCTGAATCCGAATATCTGAAAAACGCAGTTGAAAGAAGAAATGAAGTTCTTAATCTGATGCTGGATCATGGATATATCAGTGAAGCAGAAGCTAAACTGGCCAAATCCATCAGGATTGAAGATCAGCTTGCTGGTGTAGCTGAAAGCTTCCATGAAGTTAATGAGAAATATCAGGCTTACATCGATGCAGTAATCGATGAAGTTACCGAAACAACAGGCGAAAGTCCATATAAGGTAGGCATGGAAATATATACAAACATGAATGCCTACATGCAGGAATATATCTACGACTTACAGAACGAAGAAGAATATACCGGCATCGAATTCCCTAATGAACTGTGTCAGAGTGCACTGGTCGTTATGGATAATCAGATCGGAGCTATTGAAGCTTTAGGTGCCGGAAGAGGTGAGACTGATTCAGCCAGACAGTTCAATAGAGCTACTTCAGCTTATCTGAATCCTGGTTCTTCAATCAAACCAGTCGTCGATTACGCTCTGGCTATCGAAACGCTGGGCTATGCTACCTCACATACCTTTACCGATATGCCTTACTATCTTTACGATGGTAATGTGCTTATCTCAAATTATGATCATGTCTACTATGGCGATATGCTGATGACAGAAGCTCTTGGCAGATCGCAGAATACTCCTGCCGTTCAGGCCCTAGCAGCAGTTGTTGAAGAAAAAGGTGAAGAATACGTCGTTGATTATCTGAATTCAATCGGATTCAACTTCGAGTATTCTGACTTCGATCTGCAGTTTGCGATCGGAGGTAACAGATGTCTTGTCACACCATTGCAGATGGCAGGTGCACATGCAATGTTCATCAATGGCGGTAGATATATCAGACCTCATACCGTCAAATACATAAAGTATACTGACGGAAGAGATGACTTTGTTGCTGATACGACTGGTAAACAGATGATCTCCAAGGAAACAGCCTGGATGGTGGCTTATCTTGAAGATTACAATATGACTGGTTCATTCTCATCGCTGATGTGGTATTGCAAGAAAGGAAGAGATTATCCTCTCTATGGCAAGACTGGTACAACTGACTGGGGTGATTCTGGTGAAGAATTTGGAATTCCTACCGGAGCAACCAAAGACAGCTGGCTGGTTATGCAGACAAACAAATATACCATCTCCTGCTGGACCGGTTACGATAAGTTAGAAAAAGGCGCTTATTTTACCGCCTATGAATATCAGGAAAACACTAAATCAAAGATTGTATCTAAGATTCTTGATGAACTGGAAACTCATCATCTTGGTGAATATGATCCATATAAACCATTAGAAAAACCTGATACTGTTGTCGAATTTACTCATGTTAAAGGCGCATATCCATATGCCAAATATGATGGAAGCTACGAACCTGTTACTGGATATATAAACAAAAAAGTTCTCGATGAGCATCCACTCGTATCAGTTTCTGAAGCTCTGGAATACGCTAAAAACAATAAGAAATATATTGCCGCTGGTATCTCAGGCCTTAATGCTGCATATGATGGCAACACAGTCTGGGCTACATTTGGTACCGGAGCAGGAACATCTGATGGCTTCTGTACAGGAGAAGCATGTGATATCTCAGCGACTAACGTCTATGATGAATCAACATATGCTTCCGGCAGAATCTGGTTCCCACACTGGAATGCAGTATATACCGGTACTGCTGATCCACCATATTTCTATACGATCACAATGGATAATGGTCTGGTCATCGAAAACGCTACCGATGATACATCATTCTCCGAAGAAGTTGGCAGTGCTTCACGAGCTCAGGTCTGTGTATCAACAAGCGCTATGAGTTCACAAGCCTGTGTTACTGTTTCAGCCGGATAATACAAAACATATTTCAAAAACCTTCTTTTATATCACAGGTATTCCTGATGATAGAAAGAAGGTTTTATTATTCTTTCTATAAAAAACCACAGGCTTATTACCTGTGGAATACAATGTTTTTGATTTTAAACTATTCTATTTTTCCGGACGT